>DAJW01000143.1 GCA_002496485.1 Euryarchaeota archaeon UBA36 | reverse complement strand
CCCGCCGCAATAAACAGTGCAATACCCGATCTAACCATAGCGTTAGCCATTCTATTTACTGATTCTTCTTCAGATGAAGTCCACTCAATTAGTCCAAATCCACCAAGACTCATGCTGGCTGCTCTAATGTTGAATTCATGCCTCTTCTCAACAGTCCATTCCATGCCAGCCATTACAGTAGCGAAAGAGCCTGATCCACCTTCGTCAAGTACCTTCACTCCTACCAATTGTGCCTGAGGAGCCACTCCTACATATTCTCCACTCGGTGCACCAGTTCCTGCCGTAATTCCCGCACAATGTGTTCCATGACCTTGATCATCATATGCTGCAACCTCAGTTCCATTTGTTAATTCGGGAGAGTTTACTGCATCATAGAAAGCAATCACTTTTGCATCATCAGTAGTATTATCATCATCTAAATCGTCTAAACCTGCATGGTTAGAATCAATTCCAGTATCAATAATTGAAACAACGCTACCTGCGCCAGTATAACCAGTATCTTCCCATATTAGTGGAATTCCATGAATTTCGTTAACATCACTCATCTGAACCGTCAGTATTCCATCTAACTCCACAAGTACAACTCCGGGTAATTCAGCCAATTCAACTATTTTGGTAATTTCAATTCTACCAGCAATACTGTCAATTAGGTCATATCTAAATTGGGTACGAAAGCCAACTTCACTTTCAAGCATTAGTTGATCTTCTAAATTGGGTTTGTGATCAAAATCTACAATTACTCCAATTGTGTTATCATCATCTACCCAGTCATACAGTTCACTACCAATTGCTTTCCATATTGCATCATGAACATCATCTCCATCCAAATCCATTGATGTCGAATCCCACCATTTCACTTCTTGACTATTGACAATTGAATCATCTTGCGAATTAGTCAATCCTGAAACTACTACAGGTAGGGTAAGGATACTCAAAATCAACATTGCAAGTGCTCTTTTCACGAATATCTGAAGTACTCATATTTTTTCAACCAGACGGTTTTTCGTTTGAAAAAATTAGTTTTTTATGAAAGATATTATGTTTAATTATCATTCCCCTTATTTCATGCAATACAGTGTTAAGACTTTTCATAGTACTTGGTTAGGTAAAGGTTGCTTTCTTACATTATTCGGACTTTTGATTTATTTAATCAGTTATATAATTGGATGGGGAGAATATTCTGAATCGCTAATCGGAATTCCAGCACAATACTGTGAATTAGGAAGCGATGGACTCTTCAGAGAACCTATGAATTCAATATCAAACTTTGCATATATCGGAGTAGGCTTACTGTTGCTATGGGAAGCCGATCAGCAACCAGAATATGGCCCCAATCCGTTTTCAAGAAAAAGTTTAATTTCTCCTCTTTATGGAATCTCTGCGGTTTTTCTAGGATTGGGGAGTCTTGCAATGCATGGTACCCAAACTCAAATCGGGGGATTCTTAGATTGGGGTGGTATGATGTTATGGATGACCGTGTTTGTAGGTTACTCTGTTGGAAGAGTACTAAGATGGGACGAGTCAACTACTATCAGAAATATAATAATTTTTACAATAACTTACCTAGTTATTGATTTCTTTAGAAGAGAAGAACTAGCCCCAGATTGGGGAGAAATGGAAGGCCTTGGTTTCCTCAGACATTTCGTTTGGAATTCACTAATTGGAATCTGGTTGATGATTGAAGCAGATTTATTTCTTTCTAGAAAAGAAATTCGACATGAGTTTAGAATGTTGGCTGTTTTCCTCCTACCCGTCATAGCTTTAATTGTCTTAGATGCACCGAAATTGAGATATTTGGTATTACAAATTATTCTTTTTCTCGTATGTTCAATGATACTAACTGGCACCAAAAATCACCCTATCAGTAGACCATTAACACCTTGGCTACCTTTGGGAGTAACTAGTTTTATTCTGGGTCTATTGATTTGGAATATTGGCCAAGCAGAACAATCAGGTTGTAATCCCGAATCCTTACTGCAACTTCATGCTGGTTGGCATCTTTTTACTGCATTTACATTCTACGCATTTCACAGACACTTGAAAGGAGAAATATCCCTTGACTTAGATTGATGTCTTTACACCAAGAGCTCTAGCAACGCACCATCCGGACCATCCTTCAAAAATTCCTAGTGCACCACCACCCACTAGTCCAGCACTTAAAATCATACCCAAGTTGTAGTCAATTACTCCATAGGAAGTCATGAGAATGAATGGAATAGAACCTATTAATCCGAAAATGCCGAGAACTAATCTCACGAACTTTCCTCTTGCTCCAATATTACACTCTAACTTTGACATGAAATGATGTAAACTTATTGAAGATATAAAGTGGTGTTTAGATAATTAATAGAAAATAAATCACCTGTGTGTTCTATTTGAATAGAAATATGCTCCAATTATTGTGGAAAAAATTACTGTATGTACTATAAATCCCGGTAGAATGTTCTCTTCATCACAAGGATAATCCAATCCGCCCCAAGTATCCGACTCAGCATCATACCAGCATGTAGACCAAACCTTCCACCCAAAGCCTTGCTCAGGAATAGATGTTTCAGTATTATTTTTCCATGATAGTTCCAATTTCCAATTTATATAGCTACTATCATCATCAATAACTATCGTCCCCTTCCAAATATCATCGCCTTCATCTTTGAGAAGAATAGTTGATTTTGGTGGATAGCAAACTCCAGAGTTTATACAAATCTGAGTAATCCATTCAACTTCAGTAGCATTTTCATTAGCAGCCTGATTTAGTAAAACTTTGATTTCATATTCATTATTTGACTTAATATTCTCTCCACTTTCAACCGATAATATCGGACTATTTGATAAGTCTAACTCTTGATTTTCTCCTATTTCTCCTACAGTTTCCGCACAAAAAATAAGGATTACCGTGAGGATTACTAGAGGCCTCATAATACTACCACTAAAGACATCATACATCAACTCTAGGTTTTTTTGACTATATCTCTACACCCCATAAATCATCACCTATCCAGTGGATGGTTTGAATAGCCTTACCTTTCTTCATCATCATCATTTCTTCACCATCCGTTAATGCAACTCCTGTTGCTATAGGATCACCAGTTTCTTGATCCCTAATCCAGACAAAATCTCCCTTCAGAATATCTGGATCCGCTATATGAATTCCAGCTCCCATACAATCTGCTCCATTTTTCAAGAAAGGAATCGCTCCATCATCAACTGCAACCCAAAATCTTTCAACACCCCATTTTTTTATCCCTCTAATTGTTGGGTACCAAGACCATTCTCCCATAATTTCTATCTTCATCACCATTGGAACCCTATCAATTAAAATCATGTCCACTCCTTGAAAATGAGCTTGTTCTAAAAATCCATCTAAATTAATACTACTCTTAGTCCAATTACTTAATTCATTGGCTACATTCTTAATTTGTTTGAGTCTAACAGGAGTTCTTCTTCTAATTCTCTTCCCTGTCACGAATTAGCCAAAATACAATCGAACAATAAATTATTCCTTTCCCGTTTAAAAAAATTGAATAAAAACATTCCTTACGGCAATCAATGCATGTCATATGCTTGGACCTAGAAGGAGTACTTATTCCAGAGATCTGGATTAATGTTGCAGAAGAAACAGGAATCAAAGAACTGATGAAGACAACTAGAGATGAACCTAATTACGATAAATTAATGAAATTTAGACTCGAGATTTTAGAAAATTCAGGAATAACTTTGGATTATATTCAAGAAATAATTAGATCCATGGACCCATTAGATGGTGCAATAGAATTCTTGACTAGTATTCAGAAAAAATTCCCTGTCATCATACTATCAGATACATTTTCTCAATTTTCTAAGCCAATAATCGAAAAGCTCCACAATCCTACATTATTTTGTCATACTCTGGAAACTTCGGAATCAGGAATCATAACAGGTTGGAATATCAGACTTCAAGATCACAAAAGAAAAACAGTTGAATATCTAAAATCTCTAAACTTTACTGTAATTGCTTCAGGTGACTCATACAATGATATTTCAATGCTTGAAGCAGCCAATTCTGGACTACTTTTTAGGGCGCCAATTAATGTTATTGATGAATTCCCACAGTTTCCCCATTTTACGGAATACAATGATTTATTGACTGAAATAATCGCCAAAACTTGATTTACACGTAGATGACCGATTCCAATCCATTGAAATAAGGAGGGTCATTCGGCGTAAATAATGGCGAAGTGGCATGGCATATCGCGTCGAAAGCCCACAGGTGGACGCCTCAAACGTCCAAATAGATACAGAGGAAAGAGAAGAACCGAAGTCGCTAGTGAAAAACAATTTGCTTTTGTAGGTGAAAAGGATATTAGAAAAAATTACAGAAAGAGAGCTAATTCTCAGACAGTTAGGTCACTTAGTGTAAAGTCTGTAAATGTAAATATCCCCAAGGATGGTAAAACAATTCTGACCAATGTAGTCAATGTAGTAGGTAATGATGCAGATTCAAACTTTGTTCGTAGAAATATAGTTACTAAAGGCGCTATTCTAGAAACCGAAATGGGTAAAGTCAGAGTAACTAGTAGGCCAGGAATGCATGGTGTAGTTAGTGGAGTACTTATCGATGAATAATATCCGAAGGCTCAAGAAACATGGCTAGTTTGAATTCATCATATCATGGCGTCGAATAGAGAAGAAATGATTCTTTGGACTCGATATTTCGACTCTAAATTGACTCGTTCTCAAGGGCGTAGAGTGCCCAAAATAGCTAGTATTCCCAATCCAACATTGGAAACTCTAGTTTGGGCTGCAAGAACGTCTGGAATAAGAAAGATGAGACAGGAACCTGAAATCAGTCACCCTTCTCGTCCGTATTCAAAAGAAGGAAGACTTGTAATGCCACCAAAGCATGCGCTTGAAGTCACTAATTCAATCAGTAAAGAAGGAGTAATGCAGCAAATAGGAAGTATTCTTAGGGATAGAATGAAAGAAGCACAAACTCGTGGAGATGCAGTTTCACCTCGTACATCCAGGGGAAATGTAAGACAAAGGTCACAGCGAAAAAAATTCAAAAATAAGTCATCAAGTAAAAGAAAGGGTAAATTCGGCAAAAGGAGATGAGCTTAATCCAAATAAACTTGCAAGTATTCACCCGACATTCTCGTATTGTAAATTTTTAGATTTTTCTTTTTGGATAACTTCCCAACAAATTTACCGTATGGTGGGAACAACGGAAATGGTGCCCATTCCACCAACTCACCATCATCCAATCTATGTCTTGTTTGGTGAAGCGGGCATGTTATGCACCCATCTTCTATTTTACCACCCCACGAAAGTGGCCATCTCATGTGTCTACACAACCCTTCAGTGGCATGAAAATCATCTCCGTCTCTACAAATCATAATTATCTTACTTCCAAGGTTTAACATTCTCAAATTACCAGATTTAACTTTACTCAACTTAACGGCATTTCGCCAAGCCATAATCTCACCCTAGAAATTTCTAAACTTCAACAGTCCATCCAAATTCATCTGCAATTTTCCGTTGTTGTATGGAAGTTAATAATTCGTACATTTCCATCGTTATAGGCCCAACTCTACCTCCACAGAATTCTACTACCTTTTCTCCATGCTCAATTGTTCCAATTGCAGAAACAACTGCTGCAGTTCCTACACAAAAACACTCATCTGCATCCATTGCGTAGCTAATATCTATTTTTTCTTCTCTTACCTCATAACCTCTAGATTTAGCTAGCTCAATCACTGATGATCGTGTAACTCCAGCTAATATAGTTCCAGTCAATTCGGGTGTTGAGATTATTTCATTTTTCACACAAAAAAAGTTTGCTGCTCCTACTTCCTCAACATACTTGTGATTAACTGCATCTAAGTAAATTATCTCTGAGAAACCATCTTTCTTAGCCATCTTTGAAGGAACCATACCTGGGGCATAATTTCCTATAGCTTTAACACCACCCGAACCACCCGGAGCGGCTCTATGAAATTCATCAGAAACTCGAAGTGAGGTTGGTTTAATTCCTCCCTTGAAGTATGGACCTACTGGAGAAACATAAACCAAAAACGTAAACTCAGGTGCTGGAGCGACTCCTAATATCGCCCCACTCCCAAATAATAGTGGCCTAATGTATAAGGCACCCTTACCAATAGGAGGGACCCATCTAATATTTTCTTTTACAGTTTGTTTTATTGCATCCAGGAACATTTCCTCAGGAATAGGAGGCATACCCAATCTTCTGGCACCCTCTCTAGATCTTCTAGCATTTTCAGCAGGACGAAAAAGGACAACTTTACCATCTTCTGCATACTGGGCTTTCATTCCTTCAAAAAGTCCTTGCCCATAATTTATCACGCCTGATGCAGGAGATAAACTTAGATTTTCAAAATCTTGCATTAATCCTTTTTCCCATTCTTCCCCTTCGTTACATCTTGCTACATACATTCGATCGGTTTTAGTAAAGCTGAATGTGAGCGAATCCCAATCCATATCAACACTCGATTTTTCAGACACCGCGCTCACCCCAGTTAACACTTAGGAACGAAGCTAACCTTTCAACAATTTCCTTGGACATCTTCCCGGCATTGTTATGACCCCCCACGATTACACGATTTTAACAAAAGGGTCCAACATCACAGGAGAATTAATTATGATTTGGGAAGATGAGCTTTGTATTGTGTCTGGAGACAACAGATCATGGCAAGATGGTCAGAATTCAAATACAGTAATCGAGCTTTGGTGTCGCTCTAAAAATGGACACTCTGCACTATTGTTGGTAAATGGCCTTAGACCGTATATCGAGATCTCAGATCCCAAAACAGATGAGATTAATGATAAGCCCTTACTAGCTCTAAGTAGCGTTTCAGCAAATAAGGATGTACAGGGTGAACCCGAAAATATAGGTATGAAACTCTCCCAAGATGGAATTATTAGGCCACATTACAAAGTATTTTTGAAAAATACAACAAAGGTTCGAAGTGTTAGAAAAATACTTTCTGATCAGGGATGGATAGTAACTAGTGCAGATATATTATTCGTACAGCGTTTGTTGTTAGATAGAGATTTAGGTCCGCACATTAAAGTCAAGGGTCAAATTCTATGGTCATCAAAAAAATCTCCAAAAATATCACAAAATTCCGAAACAACTGACTCAATACTTGCGCTCAAAAGAATACAAGAAATTGGCGGATCTGGGATATATCCAACAGACCTCATTATCTCTTGCAAAGCCCAAGATATATTCAGAACTGAACCATTTCCTGCACCCTTTGTTACATTTTCGTTTGACCTAGAAACTAGTATTGCCAATAATACAATACTTTGCGCCGCAGCTGTTATAGACAGGGCAGGAAAACGCACTGAATTTCCAATCAAAGGTGCAGAAACTCATATACTTGAGAAATTAACTGAAATAGTTCGTGAGGAGGATCCAGATTTCATAACTGGTTACAATATAGATAATTTTGACTTACCTAGGATGCAAGATAGATCAGAGTATATTGAACCTAATTCAGAGATTGACAGGTCACAATTATTTGGCTGGGGAAGGGTGCCTGTAAACGAAAATGAAACAAAAAGAGGATATAGACGCCTGGGTAGAATTTTTCCCAATCGAGAACAAAATAGAGTTTGGACTATCAAAGGTCGAATACCCTTAGATGCTTGGTGGCAAGCGAGACAGACTTTGAGACCTCAACGCGAATCCTTAAGATATGTTTCACAACTTCTTTGGCCCGATGATGAAGAAATGCACAAGTTGGATATAGATGCTAGTAACATGGATCAAGAGTGGAAAGAAAGACCCGATGAGGTACTGAAATACTGTGTTAAGGATACTATACTCCCCTTGGACATACTTGAAAAAATGAAATCTATAGCCAGAAAAGAGGCATTAGCCTCTGTCTCATTAACGACAGTAGATGTAGCATCCACTAGTACAACTAGTAGGTGGATAGACTCTCTTGTAATTCGCTTAGCAGATAGAAAGGGAGTTGCAGTACCCAATACGAAAGGATTCGGAAAACAAGACCAAATCGCTGGGGGATATGTTCACGAAGTAGAATCAGGAGTAGAACCTTGGGTAGTAGTGTTAGATTTCAAGTCAATGTACCCTTCAATTATGATTACTAACAATATTTGCTCCACTACTTTAGTTAGGGATGATAGCGAAGACGATTCCCATCATGTATCTCCCAATACCAAGACCAGATATCTGTCTAAGGATGATAGATTGGGCCTTGTGCCACAGCTTCTGAAAGTTCTAATGGATAGTAGAGATTCTCACAAGAAGGCGTTGTCCAAGGCAAATAGAGAAGGTGATGAAGCTGAAGCATTTTTACAAGATCAATTGCAATATGCCGTAAAAATACTGATGAACTCATTTTATGGAGTATTTGCATCGAGCTTTTACAGATTCACGCACCCACTCTTGGGCGCTAGTATTACTGAATGGGCTCGGCACAATATCAGGACAATCATTTCTGGATTAGAAGAAGAAGGATCACGTGTTGTTTATTCAGATACCGATTCAATCTTTGTCAGGGCGCCTGTAGAACATAATTCTCCCATGCATCTTCCTGAAAATAAGCTAGATCAAGAAAAATGGGAAAATTCAAAAAATATCACTCTTAATTTCGGAAACTCATTAGCGAAAAGATTCAGTAAGGAAGGAGCGGAATTGGAATTTGAAACTGCCCTATCGTCATTTTTTAGTCATGGAGCGAAAAAGAGATACGTCGGACGTGTTGTATGGCCGCGAGAAGAGATGCTAATTAGAGGATACGAAGTTAGAAGAACTGACTCATTTCAATTACAATCTTCAACAATGACCAAAATGTTCGAATTAATTCTAGATGGAAAGACAGAAGAAGCAATAAATATGACTAAATCAGTAATTGATAGAATTCGAGAAGGTGATATTAATCCATCTAAACTTGTAATTAGTCGCTCATGTAAAGGAAAGTGGGACCCTAAGAAAAATGATTGGGATTTCAGCATGTATTCAAATCCGGATGGATTACCTTATGTTAGAGCAGCTAAACAAAGAATTAGTGCAGGACTACAATTCACTCCCGGGATGAAAGTAGGATACATTATAACTGAACCAAGAGAAGAAGATAAGGGAAAATTAGGCGTTCAGGCTTGGCTAGTGGACGAGATAGGCGGAGAACCACCATCCTATGATCCAAACTATTATGCTAAACGTATGGCAAAATCCTTAGGAAGAATAACCGAAGCCTTTGGCCCAGACGAAAAAGAACTACTCAAAGGCCCTCGCCCTAAAGGACAAAGTAGTATTTTTGATTTCTAAATGAATTTGGGAGCCGTAGGATTGATTTTTGATGAGGTTCTGGCATAAGCTATGACGAAGGGGCGAGAGTTGGCATGGATGTTAATAATTTTATTTCTTGCTCCAATGTTTTCTGGATGTACTGATATAGTAAATTCCAATAGTCCACCAACTCCAAAAATGTCTGTAGAACCATCTGGTCTGAAAAAAGCTGGTGACTCAATCTTATTCAGTGCAATTGGAACATCAGACCCTGATGCAGATTCTATGTCCTTTGTTTGGACATTTGGAGATGGAAATACTGGAAGTGGATTAACTACTGATCATATTTATTCACAGGCAGGAGAGTATGTTGTTAGATTAGCAGTAAGTGATGGTACTCATGAGGTAACTGTGAGTAAGACAATTACTGTATCCGAGGAAAATACTTTTGCACCTAAAGCTATCATCAGTACAAGTCGAGATGATAACTGTGAAGGTGATGAATCAAGAAGCGGTGACTGGATAATTATCTGGATGTGTGAAGAGAAGGAAACTGATGACAGAGAAGTTTCAGAAACCGTTACAGTAAGTCTGGATGCATCCGAATCGTGTGCTGGCTTTAATGACGCAAAAGGTACTTGCTCCAATGAAGACTATATTGTAAGTTGGAATTGGGACTTAGATGTTTATGTAGACTCTGATGGAGATGGAGAAACAGACAACGATGTAGACGCAACAGGAGAACAATTTTCATGGGAAGATAGAAATCCGGGAGCTACAAAAATTAAGCTTACAGTAATTGATAACAATGATCTGGAAGATAGTAAAGAAGTAACCGTTTACATTAATTATCAAGGAAAATGGCAAGATTTCATTATTGATAGAAGAATTCAGGAGCCAATTACAATGACATGGGAGTATCCTGTTACATATGATGACAATATAGATAGAATCAGATACATCAGGATATATCTTTCATATCCAAAAGAGGACGATGATCAGCCCGGCGGTGGAATAACAGGTGGTGGTGGAGTAGGCGGTACCACGAATAATAAACTAGATTTTTATGTCTACAATAGCACAGAGTATGAAGTAATGAATTCTACAGGAATTGATAATGAAAATAGAGATATGGGAGATTGTGATACAGGCAATGACTACTGTGTAATACAAATTGTTGGTGGTTCCACTGTCAGAGGATACTTACCCGGACAGTGGACAGTGGACCTAGAAAATGCAGAAACACATAACACTAAAGTAAATCATTTCATTATAGAGCTAGAGTACAAGTAACACACCTTTCCGCTAAAATAATTCTTACAATCTTAACGAATACTCATTCAAACAGCGGGGAACGGTTCATATATGCCCCTACGGTCGCCGGGGCACCTTAGGAGTGTAACACTATGAGTTCACAATGGGAAGATAAGAAGAAGCCTCACCTAAACATCGTTTTTGTAGGTCATGTAGACCATGGAAAGTCAACAACAGTTGGAAGACTGCTATTAGATAGCGGTCATATTGAGCAGCACATAATAGATAAGTTCGAAAAAGAAGCATCTGAAAGAGGAAAATCAGGTTTCGGTTTTGCTTATGTAATGGATGGACTCAAAGAAGAAAGAGAACGTGGAATCACTATTGATGTGGCACATAAGGAATTCTTTACTCCAAATTACTATTTCACTGTAATCGATGCCCCTGGCCACCGAGATTTCGTTAAGAATATGATTACTGGCACAAGTCAAGCAGACGCTGCTGTACTCAATGTTGCGGCTAACGACGGAGTAAATGCCCAAACAAAAGAACACGCTTTCTTAGCTAGAGTTTTAGGAGTAAAACAACTGATAGTCAATATCAACAAGATGGATATTAGTGGAGTAGACTGGTCAGAAGATAAATTCAAGAGTGTGGTTGAAGAAGTAAGTAATCTGCTAAAGATGGCAGGTTTCAATCCAACAGATATTCCTTTTGTACCGTGTAGTGCTTTTGATGGAGATAATATTTTCAATAAGAGTGACAATTGTCCTTGGTACAAGGGTCCAACCCTTTTCGAGGCAATAGATGGAATTCAGATGCCACCTAAACCAACAGATAGACCTCTTAGACTCCCAATTCAAGATGTATACAAGATAAGTGGAATTGGAACTGTTCCAGTAGGTAAAGTTGAGACCGGAATACTAAATTCAGGAAAAACCGTAGTATTCAATCCAAGCCAAAAGTCTGCTGAAGTTAAGAGTATAGAAATGCATCATACAATTCATGAGAAGGCAGAACCAGGCGACAATGTAGGTTTCAATGTAAGGGGCCTCGCTTCTACGGATATCAGAAGAGGTGATGTAGCTGGATATCAAGACAATCCACCTATGTTTGTAAGACATGATGAGACTTTCGTTGGCCAAATTCAGTTAATGGACATACCCAAGGCAATCGGATCTGGATATACTCCAGTTTTCCATGCCCACACCTCACAAGTCGCAGTTAGATTCGTAGAACTTCTGGAAAACTCCAAGACCAAAGAGGCAAATCCTGCATTCTTGAAGACTGGAGATGCAGCACTCGTTAGATTCGCTCCAACAAAGCCTATGGCTATAGAGCAAATGGATGCCTTCCCAGAGCTGGCTAGATTTGCCATTCGTGACATGGGTAAAACTGTAGCTGCTGGCGTTTGTATGAAGATTGAGAAGAAAGCATAATCTAAAATTGGTGACATCAATGCCGGTAGTCACGACAATAAAGTTGACCGGCGAGAATCATTCTGATGTAGATTTAGTATGTACACAAATAAAGTCCATATCTGATGAGACCGGTGTAAAGCTTAGAGGGCCGATTCCACTTCCTACCAGAAGAATAGTTGTACCCTGTCGTAAAAGTCCTGATGGAGAAGGGTCCGAAACATGGGATAGATGGGAAATGCGCGTTCACAAGAGATTATTGGAATTAGTTACTAATTCTGCAAAAGATGAAAGATCATTACGAAAAGTTCTCCGTATACCAATTCCAGATTCTGTTACAATAGAACTTTCGCTCAGAAACATGGGCTAATTTGATTAAATGCTTCTTTTCTAGCCAATGAACCCATTGGATCCCATGCTGGAAGTAAAATCGGCTCATTTTCCAATCCAGCTAACATTTCTTCGGTTAGATGACTTTTTGGCGAAGCAATCTCAAACATATATTCATCATACCAACTATCATTCATGGTGTAAAAGCCCTTTTCTCCACTCTGTTCAGAACCCCAAGAGTTCTCAACCCTCCATCTTCTTGGCTTTCCATCTACAATGTCAACTCCAGTAAAAAGCATAGCATGTGTCATCATAGTTTGTCCATACTTCAATCTATTTTCCTTATTCATGCCAAATTCAATTTTATATATCTTCTCGAAATCGAATAGATTTGCATCCCATAGGCCTCTTTTTCTTTCCATTTGCTTACCTACATCGCAACCCATCCAAACTGGAACCCCATCTTGTAGTAATTTCTGAGTAATTGATTTCATTTCATTAGATGGAACATTAAGATAAACAACAGGAGGTCCACCTGAAACATTTTGCAGGTAATCTACAGTATAAGTTCTGTAATATTCATTTCTTGGATCATTTACAATACACACATAATCTTCCCATTCTATATCCACGTATTCTTTAGCAAAATCTTGCGGCGTCATTTCACCTCTTCTATGAAATTCATTATCCTTATCTCTCCACTGCCAATCAAATTTTTCAGGTGGAGTTCCTAAGTGAATACATAATATTCGCCAAATATCTGACATTCTCCTTTCTTTATGATTACGAATTTCACTATCTTTTACGCCACTATCTACCAATCCTCTTAGCTCACTAGCAGTAGTTCTAAGTATATCTTTTAGAATCATATTCATCCATCTAGTGTTACTACTACTAAATGACTCAGGATATGCAGATTTCGGGACTAATCCATGCTTTCTAACTAGATTCATAGCCATATTCCATTGACCTCCATCTCCTATGGGGTCACTTAGAAGGAAGTGTATGGTCCTGTCATCATATGGCCTATCTGATGTTTCAATCATAGTTTCCAAAAAATGATTCGAACGCTCAAATTTATCCCAGAAGTGAATATGTGCCTGACTAAATTCAAACTCCTTTAGATTCATTTTCCTCATTGCGCCCACTCTGAATAAATTCAAAGTGGCGAATAACCAGCATCTTCCACTTCTTTTTTGATTTGTAACAGACCAATCGTCTAACTTAACACTGAAAGAAAAATCCATATTTTGAACTATTTCTCTACTAAGAGAAAGCGCGCTTAAATCCGAGTTACTCACTGCGTTCTGCGCTACTTTTGCGAAATCATCCGAATCAAACTCTTTTCGGTATTGTGCAATTTGTTTTTCTGTTATTTGACCAGTCATTTTTTCACCTAATTTTATTCATTAATTTTATGATCTTTCTGCAATTCCAGCTGCAATTAGTGTTTCGGCAATTAAAGAGGAAATAGTACCAGTATCTCCCGCCTGAAAATTTATCTCCTCGCCTTCCGCAGTAATTATTGGATCTGAAATATCTTTCAAAATTTTAATAGTAACCAAATCATCTTTCAATTCTAAGATTTCACCTTTGGAAGATGATTCTGCCTCAGATGAAGCAAATTCAGGGAATGCCTCGATTTCCCTAATCCTATCTTCCTCATCAAACTCCGGCTCTTCCCATGCTACATTAGTAGATTTTTCGCTAACAGTACTCGTAACTTCCAGTTTAATATCAGTATCTGTAAATACATCAAGAGGTTTGTGAAGATCAGAAATCTCATCACTTCCCCCCTTTTTATCTACAATTCCTAATAATCCCTTCCATGTTACTTGCTTCTTGTATTTTTCAATATTCTGTTTAATATCCAAATAAAAAGCTCTTTCCGCAGAGTCTTGTTTCTCCCAATTAATCGTCTTTAACATTCCACCCGAAACACCTTCAATCTTAGAATTTGAAATAAGATGTGCAAGAATTCCATGTTGAGCAAATGCATTTAATCTCATCCTTGTAAGATCACTAATTCTAGTTCTAACTGTACTCAATCTTTTTGACTGTAACTGCGCCTTTGCCGTCATCCCCTCTTTTCCGATTGTTTCAGAAAGCTCCACTTCCAATTGTTGTAGTAATTGTCCAACTTTTGACCAAAAATTCTCAAAAGGTAAATCAACAGGAAACGCCTGTATTCTTTGTTTCCTAGTCAACTCATACAGTGATTTTTCAACAGAAATAAGTTGATTTTTTTGCAGCCTCGTAATTATCGCACCATCATCCATGTGAGCAACCTAGGTACCAGTGAACGAAGGCGATACATCAACAATTCCATCGAACTTTTTCATAATCATAATGGTGAACATCAAGAATGGTAACCTATTCGGAGTTTTGCAGGTGTACCCGAGTGGTCAAAGGGGGAGGGCTCAAGATCCTCTGCGTAGAGCTTCGCAGGTTCGAATCCTGCTGCCTGCACCATCAGTAATTTTCTAAAATCGCTTTTAGTAATTCTACAGCACCATTCTTACCTCTTTTGTTGGTAATTATATCAGCAGAATTTTTAACTTCTCCCGATTCATCATTAACTGCAACCGCTAATCCAGCTAGATCAAACATAGGAACATCATTGTCTGCATCTCCACATGCTATGATTCTTCGAGGATCAATTTTTCTTTGCTCTAGAGCAATCTCTAGACCCTTTCTTTTGTTTATACTAGGATCTGCGATATGTACAGCAAAACCTGTCGAAACAACATCTAAATCCTTCCATTCACTTTGTGCCAGAATATCTCTTATTTCTTCCCAGTGTTGAGTCTCTTTGAGACACCATTCTGTTGTCCTCCATAAATTAGATTCTATACCTCTAGGGTCCAAATTATCAATTTTAGTTGAGAGCCATTTTGCGGCTTCTTTGGCCCTTAAACCATCAGAAAGAGAGACAATATCTCTGCCTTGATCACTATCCCAAATTATTCCACCATTTTCAGCCACAATAAAACCTGAGATTCCTAATGATTGTTTTATTGGAGTGATATTTGGTAATGTCCTACCGGATGCCAATGAAATTGTCATTATCTCGGAATCAACCTTTCTAGCAAGGTAGACTAGCTCGTCATGAAATCCCTGAAAATCAAGTAAAGTTCCATCTACATCAAATACAAGCATATCAAATTCTTTGATATCCGGCAAGTCTACCATGATATTACGAATCGTCCATTGCTCATGATTGCACCGATTGTCAAGCATCATATTCAAGCATGACGATGAATTGGGAATATTGTGGATAAAGACTCCGACGAGTATCTTGTCATCAGTGATGATCAGGATATTCTTAATCCAGAAGAAAATAGCTCCAATAGCGATATCAATATTTCTTATGATGGAAGTTATGAATTCGATTGGCAGATTCTAGGTATGGACTGTCCCGACTGTGCTATGAAGGCAAAAAAGGCTATATCACGACTTCCGGGCATAAAACAATGCAATATTTCAGTTTCCGAAGGTACAGTATCAATTGTACAAGACATTTCTAAAGGCAATATTTCCAGAACATCATCTGTTTTAGAAAGTCTAGGACATCAGTCGGTGGCTGTTTGGCAAAGAATAGTAGGGTCGAACCCAAAAAAACTAACCTCAATTCATAATATTACAAATAAATCACTGAAAGAATGGATTCTAGGTATTCCTGGTATTTTAGATGTTAAGTTATCTGATAATAAAATAGAGATAAAGAAATTATGGATTAAGGATTTGGAATTAAGAAAATCTTCTGAAGATGGGCTGTCGAAAATATTTGGTTCTAATTTCGAGACAATGATTTCAGAAGAATCAAAGTTTAGACAAGATCAAATTCAACTTCTCTCAGCTACATTAACAATTCCAATAATTTTTATTATTTTATTATTTGATTCAATAGATTCAATTCCAAGCTTCATATCTTCAATATTAGGCCTAGTGGGCATTATTTTTGCTGGATATTCGATGTTCCTAGAAGCATACTCAGGACTAAAGAATAGAATTATTGGCTTCCAAGTACTTACTTCATTCGCGGTATTGGGGGCTATCCTACTAAACGAGTGGATTGAAGCATTAATGGTAGTAACTCTGGTCGCATTTTCTTCACATCTAGAAAATCGAGCATTGATTAGAGCTAGAGAATCAATGCAGGGAGGGCTAGATAGAATTCCTAGAAATGCCAGAGTGGTAGTTAAATCTGGAGAAATGAAAATAAATCATAAATCTCTAAATATTTCTCAATCAAATTCTGATTTAGGAAGGATTTATTGTCAAGACGAGGATATGATTCCAATAGAGGCTTTAGAAATTGGTGAATTAGTGGAAGTGAGATCTGGAGAAAAAATTCCTGTTGATGGTGAAATAATAGAAGGCACGGGAGCAATTAACAGGGCTCCTTTGACTGGTGAGCCGATTCCCATACCTGTGAAGGAAGGAGATTTGGTTGAAGCTGGATTAGTTTTAGTCAGAGGTCCATTAATTATCAAATCACAAGCTACTGGAAGTGAAACTAGATTATCCAGTATAGTAGAACTTGTCAGACATTACAAAGAGAAACCGACCAAGACTCAGAGTATAATCGAGAACTTTACTGCATATTGGACCCCAATTGTATTATTGCTTGCGCCTGTAATTAGTATTCTATTTACTTCATCCACGGAACAAGCGATACTGACCACATTACTTTTGTGGGTAGTTTCATGTCCATGTTCCCTACTCTTGGCATCACCAGTCCCTCATGCTGCCGCACTATCTACCGCTTCTAGTCTTGGTTTAATTGCTAGAGGTGGAGATATATTAGAATCAGCAGCAGAGATAAAGCTAGCAATTCTTGATAAAACTGGCACATTAACCAGCGGAATTCCGACCATTTCAGGTATAACAATGGTGCAAGGGGTAGATGAGCAGAAGATATTGCAACTTTCATCTGGACTCGAAATTCGTTCTAATCACCCTTATGCCAGAACAATTCTTGATGAAACAAGTAAAAGAAATCTAAAACCATCAAAAATTTCTTCTATCTCGGATGGTAATGCCGGAGTATCGGGAAAATATGGAACTAAACAGGTAGTATTAGGTAGGGCTGATTGGTTAAAATCACTTGGAATTAAATTTCCAAGAATTATCAACCAATCATTAAAATCAACAAAAAAGGCTGGAAAGGGTGCTAGTGTTTTAGCTATTGATGGGGAAGCAGTAGCAACATTCGAATTTTCCCACGATGATGCAAGGGAAGGAGTAAAAGAAACTCTGGAAACTCTTCAATCTCAAGGCATTCAAGTGGAAATATTGAGTGGGGATGAACAAGCTAGTGTTGAAGAATTTGCTAAAACTGTAGATATCAAACCCTCAATTTGTAAAGGTAACATAAATCCAGAGCAAAAGGCTATTTACGTATCAAAAAAATCAGCTGATATCCCTACTCTTATGGTTGGTGATGGGTTTAATGATGCTGGAGCACTAGCAGCAGCAGATATTGGAGTAGCAATGGGTAGTGGAGAACAAGTAAATATGGATGCAGCAGATATCTTGATTCCTGGACAAGATCCGCGTATACTTTCAAAATTAGTTGAATTGTCAAAGCGAACAAAGAAAGTCGTATATGTCAATATTATGATTTCTGTTCTTGTAACTTGTGTTTTAGTATTAACAGTATTAAGTGGTTTTGAACTAAATCTAGCAGCAGGAATAGCATTACATGAGGCCAGTGCAATAATTATTATAATCAATGGAATGTGGGTTTCGGGTTCCGATTCACCAAGATTTTCTACCTTTATTGAGTTATTCAGGGACTTATTTACAGAATTAATAATTATTTTTAATATTTTATTCGGTAAAGAAAAACTAGACAAAACTACGACCTCTTGATTAACTGAAGTCCTTTCGAACAAATAGTGTCGTCCCCGGATATCGAATCAAAATATGCACCGCCACTAGTCGAATGTATAAATTGTAATCATATGCTGCCACAGGGATTGGGAGAGATTGAATGTGAAATTTGTGGGGCAATATGTAAAGTGACTCATGAACCAACGGTTGAAGCATTAAAATCAGAATCTGTTCAATGCCCTCACTGTGCTACAATTGTAGTCGCAGGAACACAAAAGAGACCAGTAGAACTATCCTGCGAATCTTGTTCACAAAAATTCAATCTAACTAGAAAAATTGTAAAGGTAGAAATTGAGTGCCCTAGTTGCGAAAGTGGCCTGAGGATTAGACCTAGGCCAGGAAAAAGAGAATTGACATGTCCAGGATGTACGAATTCTTTCAATGTCACATTCTAGTGATTAACTCTTAAACCATCAAAAAACTATCTTTTATTCCTTTTTCCGCCCTGCGTAGTCAAATAGGACATAACTGTCGTCACGGTTGGGGATGGGAGTGAGTGATAGCAAGCCAACAGGTACTGATGATTCAGATATTAGTGATGAATTAGAATCAATTCGTGCACAACATGCACTTTCTGTATCCAATACGATTAATTCCGTAAATAGAGCAAGAGATAGACTGAATGAAGAGTCTAAATTAAGATCAGGAATTAGAAGAGAGCGACGTATTCGTATAGCTGAAATGACAGAAAGGGTTTCTGGAATGCATGGAGCTATGAGAAAAGCAAATGAAATTTTATTCGAAGAACAGTTACAACAAATTGAAGCCGATTTAAGAGATGAATTGGAAGATGATTTGGAAAGACTTGAAAAAGAATCCTTAGAAAGAGAAGAAAGACTACTTAGAGAAGAAATGCTCCACAGACTTAGAAGGGAAGAAAATAGACTAAGAGAACAGCTTGATTTAGAAAGAGATAGAAGGCTTGAAGCTCATTCATCTAAGATTAAAGAGAGACTAGAAGAAGAAATGGAATTAGAATTTTCTAGAAGACGAGCATTTCTTGAAGAGCGATTGGGACTCGAATCCGCACAAAGCATAGAAAGAATGGAGAGAAGAGTGGAAATGGATTTACGCGAATCCATGGAAACGACGATAAATAGAAAAATAGATACTTTTCGAATAGATAAGGAAATTCAGATGCGTGAAAATATTGCTAAAATGAGGAAGAAACAAGAATCCAAACTAGAAAAACAATTAGAATCAGAAAGACTGTCTTTGGAAAAAGAAATGAAATCCGATGTTGAAACTAGAACAAAAAGTTTGGAAGAAGAGGCAGAAAGAGCCGCTTTAGCCGAATTGGAAAAACGATTTAGTTCAGAGAGGCGAACCATGGAAGCTGCAATATCCCTTAGAAAGCAGGAGTTTGCTCTAGAAAGAGAGGTAGAGATGGAACAAAGAATATCTAAATTTGTTAAAAAAAGAGAGAAAGAAATGCTTGCTAAT
>DAJW01000103.1 GCA_002496485.1 Euryarchaeota archaeon UBA36 | reverse complement strand
TCTTATGCAACACCTGCAGTAACTGGAATAATCGCTCTAATTATCGAAGCAAACGAAAATTTAACCCCAATTCAGATTAAAGAAGTTTTGAAACAGACCTCTGAGAGAGTTGGAGAGCCCACATTTCCCGAAATAGATCCATACTGGAATAGAGATTTTGGATATGGTATGGTAGATGCGTATGAGGCTGTTAGATTAGCCCAATTTTTAGCCAATAATTCAGATTATACAGACTTTGATGTCAGTATACAAAATCACTTGACAGAATTAATCATTTCTAATGATTCAGTAAATATTTCTGGACATTCTTGGGGGCAAATGGGCAGTATTGAAAAAGTTGAATTCAGAATCGACTCTGGAAATTGGATGGAAACTACATATTCATCCGATGCATCCATTTTGGCATCTCTAGAGCCTATTGATTGGCATGTAACTCTAGATCCAAATAAACTAACGGAAGGGAATCACCAAATCGAGATAAAGGCTATTTCAGGAAATTCTCAATCATTACCAGTTATTGTTCAAGTCGAAGGTTATGGATTTTCAAGCGATGATTCCATGATTCCAGAAATTCTAATTTCTCTTTTATCTATCTCAGGATTGATAGGAGTTGCATATCTAGTTTATAGAAAATCTAGAAGTAATAATTTTAATGAAAAACCCATTGTCGATGCAGAACTGGTTTAATTTCGAAATATCTCGTTTCATTTTTTAATTGTATCCGCCCTATTCAAAACCAAAGACATTAGTCCAACGCCATGGCGCGCTTCTCGGAACGTTCGAAACAGATTCGCCCCACTGGAATTCGTAGGATGTTCGATATGGCAGGTGATGATGCAGTTCAATTTGGCTTAGGTGAGCCAGATTTTCAACCACCTGACCAAGCTATTGAAGCATTCTACACGGCAATGAAAAATGGGAAAAATAAATACACTTCAACTGCAGGTTTGCCCGAATTACGCAGTGAAATTGCTAAGTTATGGCACCATAAAAATCCAAATCTTGATGAATCGAATGTCTGTATTACAATGAGCGGAACAAATGCTCTACTAGATATATTTCTAGCTATAGTTGATCCTGGAAATAATGTACTGATTCCCGAACCGTATTTCCCCCTTTATCCGCCCGACTTAACGATATGTGGAGGAGAAGCAAACTTCTATCCCTGCCATTTTGATAATGATTTTGTTCCTAAAATTTCTGATTTAGAAAGTAGAATAAACCAAGATACTGTTGCAATATTGTATAATTTTCCCAGCAACCCTACGGGTGGAAACGTTACTACCGATCAGAGAGATGAATTAGTCTCCTTTGCTAAAAAACATGACATATGGATAATTAGTGATGAAGTCTATGATAGAATTGTATATGATGGCCCACATGTATCCTTTTTTGAGGCTGGATATGAAAAAGTGGTAATGGTACAGTCATTTTCTAAGACTTTCGCAATGACTGGATGGAGAATTGGATATCTTCTTTCGGCTCATTCACAAATGATGAAAGAACTAACTAAAATGCAATATTATGTCACAGCATGTAGTAACGATGCCATGCAATATGCTGTACTCGAGGCACTTCGTAAAACTCCAAATTATCCAGAAGAGATGTGTATGGAATTCAAATCACGAAGAGATTTAATTTGTTCTAGATTGAATTCCATGCCGGGAGTTTCTTGTCATATTCCCACAGGTGCATTCTATGTTTTCCCAAGATTCGATATTCCAGGACTATCCAGTGAGGAATTAGCAGTTAAGCTATTAGAAAATGGCGTTCTTTGCTCTCCAGGAACAGCATTTGGACCAGCAGGCGAGGGTCACTTACGGTTTGCATATACCATAGGTAAGGAAGACATTACCAAAGGAATGGATAGGGTTGAAAAAGTTGTTAGAGAACTGAGGAGATAGATTGCTAGCTCTGATTCTTAATATTTCTGTTGGATTATTTAGTTTATTGTTTTCTGAATGGTTAGTGAGAAATTACGAACATTACTACAGACTTAGGTTTCCTCATAAAACATTATTCAATTCGATTATATCTATATTTTCATCATTAGGATTTTTCTCAATTTTATCATCTGCGATTTTACTATACTATTTCGGCCCAAATTCAATACTTTATGGAATTTTCATCGGTTCAGGTTGGGCCTTTTTGAATAACACAGTAGATTCATTTTTTCAATGAAAAATTAATTGGAATCAAATAAATTAAATGGCAAATCTATCATCCTATCCTCTCCATCTTCTTCATTAGTATTACTTAAATTCTCATCAAGTATTTGATAATCCGATTCAGTAATTTCTTCATCACTTAAGTTCGTTTGTTCCAATTCCATACCTCTCAAAGATTCTAATTCCAATTCTTTGTCATTCATCCATTTTGGAATTTTCAATGAGCCCCCTAAAACTGAAATTGTTGTAAATGTTGCAACGGGAAGTACTGAGATAGCAACTATGTAGTCCAAAATTGCTGTAGGAGGAATATTCGCTTCAGGAGCAATAGAGTGAAGAATAACACTCTCTAATTGCATTTCATGCCATTTTGAATAGTCAACTCCCAACCAGTCAAGAGAGATTGAAAGAAAAACTCGGGCAAAAACCCAATAAAGAAAAATTGGTAAAATCCAAGAAAGTCTAGAAACCCTCCATACTACATTCCTAAACATCGAGGCTATTCCTACCAAATGAGTTGAAATTATTGGCTGTATCCTGAAACCAATCCAAAGAGCAATAATATATCCAGCCATTCCAAGTTCAAAAGCCCTGTTCGGTTTGATTATGGTCTGTGGTACGCCTTCCATTATTGCTAGAGGAACTGCAATTAGAATTACCTGCATTGGTACTGCTAATAGTTGTAAACCACCATGAATAGACATCAAATCATCATCTTCATCAGTTATCCTTTTGTTGACTAGTCTAATCATCTTTCCATACGGACTGACAAAACTACTCATCCTAGCTCTATCTATTAGTTCAGGATCATTCACTCTTCTACTGAGTCTGAGAAAAGGTAGCCAACCTCCTTGATTTGAAACAAAAAATGGCCTAAATCCACCCATGAGTAATGCCAAACAGATAGAAATTATTCCATAGGATATTCCTGCCACTAGTACCCAGTAAATCAACTCAGTCCTAATTCCAATTGTAGCAGTTTCAGTATCAATTTCCGGTAAATAGGTTAGAGCGAATAATATTATTGGAGCCAAAGTGATTTGAACTATCACAGTAGATGCCAGCAAGACTCTTTTCAAGAGAATCGCACCCTCTACCATCATCTACTCGCCACAATATCGAAACATAAGCTCTTCATTACAAATTACCCCTAAGTTATACTTTTTTGATTGCATCCATACTATCCAACATAATCTTATCACCAAACTTTAGTACAATACCTTCTTACACAGAAGTTTTTCGCCACGGATTGACATGAGAACTACATACTGTTTGATGTTAACTGCAATTTTACTATCAGTAAGCTTCA
>DAJW01000146.1 GCA_002496485.1 Euryarchaeota archaeon UBA36 | reverse complement strand
AATTGTGCTGTTTCGCTACTTTGTAGACGATTCCAAAAATCAAAAAAATTATTTTTTGAACCAATTATTTGAAGGATGATAACAATTTAGCGGTTTTAGGGCTGTCAATGAGTAGGAGTGTAAAATCTGCAAAGTCTTCGATAAAGGAAATTTATGGATTGATGGATTCTCTTCAAGAAACAGTAAAAAATGACATAAAATCAAATTTATCAGCATTCGATGAATCATTGAGAATTAGACTTTCAAATGCTGAGAATGTGATTATAGAATCATCTAGGGCTAGAGAGGCGATGGTTGCTGGAATTATTGGTATGAGAAAAAGTATTGAGAAGGCCCAGAGAAAATTTTCTAGGAATAATAATATTGAAGATTTAAGATTGACGCTGCTTGATGTTGCTAAGGATATCTCAAGATTAAGAATTGCTAATGAAAATATTTCAGAATCTATTAAGACAGTTCTAAATCCAAGTATGTCTGCAGTTGAAGGAGTGGAAAGGTTTGCTTTCGATCTACAAAGATTTGCAGCCACTTGGGAAAGAATCGGTCGAGAAATAGATCAAGGTATTAGTGACCTATGTGACGATCAAGACCCTTCTGAATTAGTTGAATTAGAAAATTTTATTTCCAAACAGGGTTATGATAAATTAATTTCAAATCATGAAGAATCCGAGGGAGCCGAATCTGAATAATCGTCAAGATTTAACAAAGGTTCTTTCGCTTGATTATAACTTTCAGGCATGCCAGGAATCTTTCTAGTTGATTCTTCACGCTCCTCTTCCATTAATTCGACTAGAATTTTGAATTCTTTTAACAAATTAACCATGCCCATATGACTTTTATCTAATGGAATAATTCTTTCACACATTGCTGTAACTTTACCATCATAGCTCAAGGTTTCAATGGTTAAATGTAGTCTAATATTTGAATCGATAGGCTTACCATCCGTACCAATTACAGATTCAATTATTGAATCATCATTACTTCTCTTTGCTTCCCTCAAGATGGTGCCAATTTTTCTTTGCTCGACATATATTCCCGTAATATTCTTAATTTTTTCATCCAATGAATCAAGAAGATTAGATTCAATTTTGTGACATATTAATGATGCATCATCATTCATTGAATCAATCGTTGAAGATGGAAAACCATTTCTAGAAATTAGTAATGTAAATCCATGTAATGGCGGTGGAATGAAGTGAGTTCTTTCAGGATTATCTCTTTGCAGTCCAAGAGTATGCCTTCTTGACTTGAATTTTAAAGAGCTATGTAGACTTCTAGTAGTTACAAATCCATCAATAATTTCGTCTTGACGACATTCTTCCAGCCAAGAGGTTAAGTCTCTATCATCCATTTCTTTATCGATGTTTAAATCTTTGATTAAATCTCTAGATGAAATTATTTTTAGGTTATTTCGTAATCTAGACAATTGCCTTCTTATCAGTGGGCTATCACAAATTATTCTAGAATTTGGTATGAGATATTCAGGCTTATCATCACTAACTAAAACCCATGTGGGTTCTCTTCTAGGGAGAATTGCAGAAATCATTAGGTCTTCATCGATTATCTCTCTCCAGTCTAATGCACTCATTGCCACCAAGTCGGCATTTCCTGATTTCAATTGCGAAATTGCAGATTCTATGTGAGGTAATTGCTTTAGTAGAAGATTAAATTCTTTTGATTTTTGTTCGACCATCTTTTCTACGTGGATTCTTACTCCATCTCCCTTGGACGGGGTTGTCAAAATGGTTAACCTCTCCATATCTGACACAAAATCGCCTCGGCTAGAATCTCTCCTAGCATTCTATGGGCGTAGACCATTGGTTAAGAAGGGCACCCTACCACGAGGTATTATGGCGCAGATTTCCGAGGGTAGTCAAAATCGTTTCGAAGAGTTGAGGAATGAAATTGAACAGTCATTAGAAGAAATGATTGCTTCTAGGGTAAATTCAGGTGAAGTAGTTGAATTAGCGGGTAGAATGCTTCTTGCTGGAGGAAAGCGTTTACGACCAATAATGATGTTTCTAGCATATGAATTAGCGGGTGGAAAAAATCCCGACGATTTAATGCCCTTAGCGAAGGCATTCGAATTCTTACATACTGCAACATTAGTTCATGATGATATTTATGATGAAGCAACTCATAGAAGAGGAGTTCCAACTATTCATACAGAACACGGTTTAGCTAAAGCAATAATCGTAGGAGATTGGCTATTCGTTCAAGGTTATGCTTTGGGTGGAAGGTATAACCAAGAAATAGTCACAATCATTGGAAATTATTGTTCAGAGATTGCAGTTTCAGAATTTTCTCAAATAGAACACATAAATAATTTGAAAACTACTCCTGAAGATTATCTAGATATAGTTCGTGGGAAAACAGCAGGTCCCTTTTCAGGTGGCTGTCATTCTGCTGCAATTATTGCTGGGGCTTCTGAAGAGAAAAAATTAGCACTTGCAAATTTTGGAATGGAAATCGGTATTGCATATCAGTTGGTTGATGACTTACTCGACTTGAAAGGTGATGAATCGATTGGTAAACCAAGAGGATCCGATGTTTTTGAGGGGAAAATGACGCTTCCATTAATTCATTCACTAACTATACACCACGGTAAAAATAGAGAACGTTTAGCTGAAATAATCAGTAATTTCAGTTATGATTTATTTGACGAATTGATTGCTTTACTTGAAAAATCAGATAGTTTCTCTTATACTGAAATTTTGATTCAAAATCATTTTGACCGAGCAATGAAAAATTTAGATATTTTTGATGATTCTGAAATCAAGCAGCACCTATATGCCCTTTCGGAATACATAACCAAGAGGAAATTATAATTCGAGGAAATTTTTTTGCTGCTAAAACCTATAATTTTGTAGAATATATGCGGTTGGTTCAAGTGTTATCCAGTCTACAGGCATGTATGGGCCGAGACACAATCATCAATGATGAGCGTGCCGTTAGCCCGGTTATCGCAACAGTTCTTCTTCTTGCAATTACAGTAATGCTCTCAAGTATGGTCTTTGTGATGATGCAAGGTGCCTTGACTTCAGTCGAGAAATCATCACCCGAAGCATCGGTTAGTGTTAGAGGATTATCCAATGGATTTCATGTTATTAGACTTACAAGTCTAGACCAGGCATTAGATCCATCACAACTGGAATATCAATTGATTTCCTCAAGTGATGGAACAAAAATTTCTGGATTTGTCAGTGATTCAGATGTCTACGGGGTTATAGGTTCTAATGTTTCTTTCCATGATCGAGATGCAGGTTATTCAGTGACCAAAGGTGACTATTTTGTAATCGATTCAAACAGTATTGGTTCTGATAATGGAGAATGGAAATTGAAGTTGGTTGATTTAAGTTCAAATACACTATTATTTGATACTCAATTATCTGAGATTGAATATTAACCTCCTATATATGACATTTCTACTGGATTAGAAATTTTTGTGCTATCTTTTCTTTTCTCTGAATATCTATCTTTTCTTTTATTCCAAATATCGCTAATAACTTGAGAGAGGTCTTGTTCATCTGCTTCCATTCTAATTAGGCTAAGTAAGTCAAAACCTTGTTCTGAAAATAGGCACGTGAATAATTTACCATTTGATGAAATCCTTGCTCTTGTACATGTCCCACAGAATGGAGAACTTATTGATTCAATAAATCCAATATCCAAATCATGTCTAGCCATTTTCCACTGTTTAGCAACCTCGCCGTAATAATTTGGTTTAGTCTTTGTTAACGGTCCAAATTGTTTTTGAATAATATTCCTAATTTCCTCTCCCGTGAATACAGAGTCTAATTCCCAAGAATTAGTTGTTCCAACGTCCATGAATTCAATAAACCTTACAGGAATGTTGTATTCTATAGAAGTTTCAATCAGTTTATTTATTTCGGACTCATTTTTATTTCTCTTGATTACTGAATTTATTTTAACTTCTAAACCACAATCAATTGCGGATTTTATTCCTTCAATAACTTGACTAACTTCAAATTTAGAATCAGTTATCTCTTGGAACAGGTCATTATCTATTGCGTCAAGACTTACTGTAACTCTGTCTAATCCACTTTCTTTAAGAGATTGAATATTATTTTTTAGCAGTACTCCATTTGTAGTCATGGCAATATCTAGATTTTCATCTAAGTTTCTTATCATGGAAATTAGGCTGCATATATCTTTTCTCAACAAAGGCTCTCCACCAGTAATTCTTACCTTACTAAGTCCAAGGGGGAGCATTGATTTAACAATTAGAATAATTTCCTCATAAGAAATTATTTGACTTTTGGGCAGGAAATTATAGTTTGAATCAAAGTGTTCTTTGGGCATGCAATAAGTACATCTAAAATTACACCTATCAGTAACAGAAATTCTGAGATCTCTGAGAGGCCTACCCATCAAATCCTCCAATCTCATGTACAATTCTACATCGATTAGGTTATTGAATTGTTTTACAAGGTTTGATGTTGTATGGTTGAGTGGAATTGTCATGGCTAGTGGTGAGGAGTTGGACCAAGACGGTTCTCCAAATAACCTCAAATCTATTCCTAATTCAATAAAAGTTAGATCTCTCTCTACTAAAAAAACAATTTCATGGGATTTACCGCCCTCAAAAAGTCATGCAATTCGTACATTATTACTAGCCTCTCAAAGTCAAAATACTACAGAGATAACAGGAATAAAAAATTCTGGTCATGATGTAAATTCGATGAAAAATTGTTTGATTGAATTAGGAGTGAAAATGGAAAAAATAGACTTGAATGGTAAAAAATCACCTCTCGGTAAAGAGTTGATAGGAGAAGAGATTTATTCAATAATTGTGCATGGAGTTGGAATTCATGGATTCAAAAAACCAGAGGGTAAACTTGACGTAGGTAATTCCGGTACTACCTTAAGATTGATTTCAATTTTATGTGCAAGATTTGACTTTGAGGTGATTATTGATGGTGATCTATCAATTCGAAAAAGAGATACAAAGTCCTTATGGGATTCAATGACCAATACTGGTGTTAAAGTTTCATTTTTGCAAGAAGATTTTCGTCTTCCGGTTATAATTAATGGACCATGGTTCAATGAAGTTAATATTAGAACATTAACCCTTGATGTTTCTAAATCAAGTCAACCCCTATCTGCTTGGATACTTTCATCCGCAGCTTTAGAACATCAACTCGTAATCGAATTTGAAGGATCTCCAGTTTCTAATCGGCATTGGAGACTATCTCTTGATATGTGTAATTCTAGTGGTGCTGAAATTACTTTTGATGAAAATAGATTGGAAATTAATCCATGGAATTTAGATTTGAAACCAAAAATTGAAATTCCTAAAGATGCATCAATGGCTAGTTTTGCTATGCTTGCAGCTTCTTGTTTAGATGCTTCAGTTGATATGAGTGGTTGGCCAAAGAAAGAAGATTGCATCGGTCATGAAATTCTTTTTGATATTTCAGAAAGTATTGGAATTAAGTGGGATGGAAATAATTTAACCAAGTCCCATGATGGCGTTTCTATAGAGGTTGATATAACTAATTGTAATGATATTATTACTCCTCTAAGTTTGATGTTAGGATTTGCTTCTGGAGGTAGAATTACTGGCGCTCTTCATACGTCATTTAAGGAGAGTAATAGATTGAAATCAACTAAACGACTTTTCGAATTTTTTGGTATGAAATGCGAGTTATTAGATGATTGCTTATTCATTCCAGGGAATCAAGAACCAATGATTCCGGATAGATTGGTCGAAACCTTTGGTGATCACAGAATCTTCATGTCAGCATACATATTAGCATGCTCGGTAGGAGCAAACATTGATGGAAATGGTTTACAGAAAATTGCCGATGAAAAATTCATTGAAAGGTTTTCTAAGCAGAATTAACCATGTCTTCCAAAATGATGATCAAGAGAATCAATAGGTAGTCTTAGAGCAGTAGGTCTTCCATGAACGCATGCCCAAGGGTTTGGAATTTTTCTCATATCATCTAGAAGCCTTCTCATCTCTGGAAGAGTTAATTTTTGATTTGCCTTAACAGAACCTCTACAAGCATTTAGGAAAGCGAGATGATCTTTTCGATTTTCAACTGTTTCAAGTGGCGCTCCATCTTCTGAACAATCTTGCAATAAATCGATTAAGAAAGGAATAACATCGTCACCTGATAATAAATTTGGCGCACTTACCATGCACCATTTACCATCTATATATGTAAACTCAAATCCAACTTGCCGCAATCTTTCAAGCGAAGATTCAAGTAAAGCAATTTGTTTTGCATCAAAGTCAAGATCCAAGGGTTGTAATCGAGATTGACTCTCCCATAACTTTTGGTTATACCTAAGTCTCTCAAACCTTATTCTTTCATGTAGAGCGTGTTGATCAATTAGTAGCAATTCACCATCTGCCTGTGCCAAAATATAGGAGTCTGCAAATTGAGATAATGGTTCCATTTCCGGTAAGTCATTGATTACTTCATCGAGAGGTATTTCATCGGTTGGCGAAATTGAAACTCCGCATTCTGAATGACGGTGTAAATCTCTTTCAGCATGAGATAAAGCAGGTGCAATTGGATTTTCTTTCATTCCAGGTAATGTTTGTTGTGGTGTTTGAGAAGATGAAATTGGCCTAGCCTTAGCATCTTGTTTTGGTACTTCAGCTTCGATGCCATGAAGATTCAGTTGAGAGCCAGCAGCAATTGCCCAAGAAGGGATTTTAGGGTTCTGTTTATCCTCTATAGAAGAACTACTTGTAGTCAAATCAAGGCCTGCAGCTTGGGCTAAAGAATCAATCTTAGGTTCTTGGATGAATATCTTTGAAACTGGTTCGGCATCGGAAGAAACCAGGCTTTGTAATTCTTTTATTCCTCCAGTAGAATCTGGATTAGTAGGTACTTCTTCTAATGTGTTTGCTATCGCTCTTTCTAACCTTTCTAGAACTCTCCAAGAGTGTTTTAATCTTACTTCTCTCTTTGTAGGGTGTACATTAACATCAACCTCTTCATTAGGAATTTCTAAAGATAGAACCGCAATAGGATGCCTTCCTTGCATCAGCCTTGTTCGATAACCTCTTCTTATGGCTTGATGAAATGGACCAGAAGCGACAGGTCTATCATTGATTAAAATATAGATATCATCGCCCTTTCCTCTAGTGATATCAGGAGTACTAATCCAACCTTTCCACAATTCTTCACCAGGCGCTGAATTATCAATTTCTGGAATTTTTAATTCTATTAGTTGATTGGCTTGCTTTCCAAGAATATCATATAATCTATCGCTTAACGAATCACTCTTGGGGACATCGAGTACAGTTCTTTCATCGTTTATCAGCTTAAAACTAGTTTGTTTGTTAGCCATGGCGTGAGAAACAACTACATCCACAATTTTTGCATTTTCTGTTGCTGGTCTTCGTTGAAAAGATAACCTTGCAGGGGTATTTTCGAATAAGGAACGAACTTCAATAATTGTTCCTTCAGCCATTCCGTACGGATCAATTCCAAGTTTTTCACCAAAGTTCATATTTATACATCGGCCTTCTTTTCCTTTCGGCCTACTTGCAACTAGTAACTTTGAAACTATGCCTATGCTTGCTAAGGCTTCTCCTCTAAAACCAAGAGTATTTATCCTTTGCAAGTCATCTACATTCTTTAGTTTTGAAGTAGCATGTCTGTCTAAAGATAAAGGTAAATCTGTTTCCTTAATTCCACTACCATTGTCTTCGATTTTAATTAAATCAAAACCTCCCCTCTCAATAGTAATGGTAATTTGAGATGCATCAGCGTCAAGACTATTTTCAATTAATTCTTTAACAACCTGTGCGGGTCTTTCTACAACTTCACCAGCGGCTATATGACCGATAGTATTGTCATCTAATTGAACAATTTTCTTAGGCTCAGACATTATCATTACCTCCGTGATTATTTTTTAAACTTTTTAATCGATATAAAGAGTCATGCGCCTCTTTTGGAGATAATTCATCTATTTTAGAAAAAATATTTTCCAATTGTTCGATAATTTGTTCATACTCATCATTGGCAACATTTGGTGAGTTAGTAGCTGCAAGGTATCCAAGCAAACTTGCTTGACCTAAATCACGCGCAATAGGTGCGCCAGACTCGCCCGCTCTTGCACCTCTTGCTTGTTTTTCTAAGAATAATAATAGTTCAGAGGCTCTTTCAACAACTCTCCTAGGGAGTCCCGCTAGAGCCGCAACTTGTACTCCATAAGAATCATCACAAGGACCATCGCCAACAGTATGAAGAAACTTCAATTCACCATTACTTTGAGCGACTTGAACATGAACATTTTTTATTTTCTTGATATCTTCTTCCAAACCTATCAATTGATGATAATGTGTTGCAAATAAGCTTCTAGCATCAATCCGATTACAGATATCTTCAGTTACAGACCAAGC
>DAJW01000152.1 GCA_002496485.1 Euryarchaeota archaeon UBA36 | reverse complement strand
ACCTTTGAAACACTCGCTTCATGTTCACATCTGGCAGATGGATTAGAAACTTCCATGGTTGGATATGTATCAGACCTACTATCTTTATCCAAAATAAGAGCATCACATACGACATTTAATTTACAATTTTCTGCTTTAGGTGACACTTTCACCAAACCACGGTAAGAGCCCCTACCTCCATTTTTACTGATACTTTTAGAAAGTATTTTACTTGTGGTATTCGAAGCCAAATGATGAATTTTTGCTCCTGCGTCTTGGTGCTGACCTTCTCCCGAATAAGCAACTGAAATAACTTCAGCATGCGCTCCTTCGCCCTTTAGAATAACTGCCGGATACTTCATTGTAAGCTTACTTCCAATGTTTCCATCTACCCATTCTATTGTGGCATTTTCATGAGCTATGCCCCTTTTTGTTACCAGATTATACACATTCGCACTCCAATTTTGTATTGTAGAATATCTGATATGGGAGCCTGGAAGTGCTACTAGTTCTACGACAGCTGAATGCAATGAGTCCGTGGAATAAGTAGGTGCTGTACAACCTTCCACATAATGAATACTGCTACCTTCATCCGCGATAATTAAAGTTCGTTCAAATTGCCCCATATTCTTGGCATTAATTCTGAAATATGCTTGAACTGGCATCTCTACCTTTACTCCTTTGGGCACATAGATAAATGAGCCACCAGACCATACTGCCGTGTTCAAGGCTGCGAATTTATTATCAGTATAGGGAACTACTGAACAAAACCATTTCTTAACTAATTCAGGATGTGTTTTTAGTCCACTATCCATATCTAGAAATATAACTCCCTGACTTTCCAAGTCTTCTCTGATACTGTGATAGACCGCTTCCGATTCATATTGCGCTGTAACACCTGAAAGCCATTTTTGCTCTGCTTCTGGAATTCCTAATCGATCAAATGTATTTCGAATATCATCCGGCACATCTTCCCAATCTTTTTCAGTCGAATCCGAAGAACGCAAATAATAACAAATCTTTTCAAAATCTATTTCTTTGAGAAGCTCCGAATTACCCCAGCTTGGCATCGGCTTCTGTTTAAATCGATTATATGCCTTGACTCGATACTCTGTCATCCATTCAGGCTCTTCTTTTAGGGCCGATATGTCCCTAACTACTTTCTCAGATAATCCAAAATCAAATCTTATCGTAGAGTTCTCTGGATCATGCCATCCTGCTTTATAATCTCCCACTGCATCTCTTGCATCTTCATTAATTACCATATTATCACCATTATTTATTCTTGAGCCAATCATAACCCTTCTCTTCAAGCTCAGTAGCTAATTCATATCCTCCTGTAGCTACTATCTCACCACCAATCAAAACATGTACTTTATCAGGTTTTACATGTTCCAAAATTCTTGAATAATGAGTTATTATTAATGCTCCAGAAGTAGTTCCCTTAATGGAAGATCTGATTCCAGCAGCTACGGTTTTTATTCCGTCGATATCTAGTCCACTGTCCGTTTCATCCAAAATAGCCAATTTTGGCCTTAGTAGCATTAATTGGAGAATTTCAAATCTTTTCTTCTCCCCCCCACTAAATCCATCATTTACGTATCTTGATAGAAAACTTCTAGGAATTCCCAACTCCTCGATAGAACTCCTTAATTTGTCACGAAATTCAGAACCCTTAGCAAATTCTTCTCCAAGAATGCTAGAAACTGATTTCCTGAGAAAATTACCAACTTGTAGTCCGGGAACAGATTGAGGATATTGAAATGATAGAAAAACGCCAGATCTAGCCCTCTCCCATGGCTCTAACTCCAATAAATCATTGCCAGAAAGTGAAACTTTTCCCGATACAACCTCATAATCTGGATGGCCCATAACTACATTCGCTGTTGTCGTTTTTCCGCTACCATTCCTCCCCATAATTGCATGAATTTCCCCTTGTTTAATAGTCAAATCAATCCCTTTCAGAATTTCTACACCATCAATTCCTGCATGAAGATTAGTAATTTCTAATAGCGGAACCTGTGAATCCATATTGTTACCCAATCAGTCCCCATCATTCTCCCTTTTCAACTCATCTAAATTAGGTTTATACAAAACCCAATCTCAGACATAAATTATCATGAACTACGATGATGCTGAAAATTCTTCAAATCAGGACTCTCTAGCCGAATCTTACAGGGACGAGATTAAATCCCTGATTGCAAATGAATCTCAGAGAAGAATCGATAAAATCCACAATCCCGAAGAAATTTCAAAATTACTTGGTCTATCCCTTGTTGCTATAATCGAACAGAATGATGATAATCTAGTTCCAGCATTAATGGCTCGATTAGGCCCAGTAAGGGCTGCATTGGATGGACATGGTGGATCGATTGTAGTTGATTCAGTCTCACTAATCACCTCAAATAAAGGAGAAAAGAAGCTAAAATTAGTATTGAATTTAGATGGAGCTTGCATAGCATGTGGAGCAGCACCTGGAACTCTAAAAGGTATACAAGATGATTTATTGATTGATGTGGAGATAGACTCTGTACGTTTCTCTTCTTCAATGTTAGAATGGTTTAATGAAATACAAAGAGAATTTGTTCTAAAACATGGTGGAGTCGAATTTATTGAGTAATAATCTTCATCACTGAATCTATCATCCTACTGGAAAATCCTAGAACTGTAACTTCATCACCTTCGATTAAAGATAAATTCTCTCGGGCCTCGCCCATTATATCATAACTGCCAGCTTTGTTCTTCCAAGAATTGCCATTTATCAACTGAATAATCCGGTCATTTGAAAGGTTTTCAAACTCTACAATGGAATAATCAGTCCAATGCCTCACCATCCACTCATCACTATCTTTAATTCGCTGAAATTTTGATCCCGGAGGAAATAATACAGCAGATGAAGACCATACCTTATGCCTTCTACCTGAAAGTCTTAGTAACATTGATACCGCCTCTTCTTTATTCATTGGCTTTCCTAAAGGAATTCTCGAATCATCTGGATCTTCCAGTAATGTATCAGAAACCAAAACCAAATCAATATCTTGAATAGGCATATTTTTTGAGATTTCATAAATGGCTGAATCTGCTTTAAATCTACAAATTTCTTCGACTTGAGTAAACACTTCAATACCAATTTTACTCTCCGGCTCATCTTCCGAAATTGGAGCAATAATTAAATCAAGATCAAGATCTTTTAATTTACTATTAAGGAATTTTTTTCTTCTTGAAGATTCTGAAGCCAAAACTATTACTCCCATTATATCACATGGAAATTCTATTATCACAAATTGGACATTTTGTAGACTTAATACCTACAGAAATAGAGAATTTACTGCCACATGATTCACAAATTATAGAAATATTAGGGGCATTCTTCTTTTCTTCCATATCTAATATATTAGATGCATCTACTTTTTGCAAATCATCGTTTAAATGGATTTTTTGGTCGTCAGGAACTTCATTCCTCTTCACTCTTCTTGAAATCCTAGTCTGCTTTATCTCATTGATTTCTCCATCCAACGCAGTCGGTTCAATCAACTCAACTTCATTAGAACTTATGGCTAAATCTGTTTTTTCTATCAAATCTACTACATTTTCTTCTAATAGAACTGATTTCGAATCTTCTACCGCTCTTCTTTTCCTATGCCATCTCATTCCCTGAGCCGAAAGAGATATTATTGACAAAATTCCTAATATTAATACAGCGAAAGATATACCAGTCACTAGAATATTAAAA
>DAJW01000109.1 GCA_002496485.1 Euryarchaeota archaeon UBA36 | reverse complement strand
GAAGAAGTGGCTGAATGTGAACGAAACCCTGATGTTGAAAATATTAGAAGTATAACAATTAGTATTTCAGATGATTCAGCAATTATTGAAGATGAATATACATTTGGACTCTTAGCATCTGCAGAAATTAGGAACCTAACAAGAAGAGCAATTATTTCTGATCAGCAAATTAGTTATGAAGAAACTAATCTTTTTGAAAACGCAGTATGTAATAATTTAGACTCGAGTGACATAATTCAAACATGGAGAAATAATTTGGAATTATCAATTGGACAAGTCGCTAATGGTAGCCTCCAGTGTATAGTTACTAGCGGATTGTCATTCACACAAACCTTTGACCCAAATGGCGTAAAATTCATGTTAAAATTAGTTTTTGATGTAATTCCAAATGCGACTTTGCCTGTAGACCTATCGATAAAGGAACAAATAGTTTTCTCGGATTCAAGTATTACTCATTTAGTCGAAAATCACCCGATATTTGTTTCTCAAATTTCTTCAGAAGGAAATAATGAAGGACAAATATGGTGGGAAAATGAAGGATCATTAACGATTACTTTTTCAGAAGAGGAAGAAGTTGCAAAAAGTCTAAAATTGTATAATTTTTTATCCAATAAGTTTAATTTAGCCATAGTTATAATAATAATTTCTACTTTAGTTTTCCTAATTATTAGACGTAGAAATAGAATTATAATAGATTTAGATGATGAAAATTCAGATGAATTTGAATTTGATGAAGATACTTTGGATGATTCAGCACCTACATTGCCCAAGCCAAAACCAATTGAAGATGATGAAATTATTCTAAGAGATGATGATGAAAGCGTGTTCGAACAGAAATTCATTCCATCTGAAGATTCACCGGTTAATCGTAAATCCTTCGCATTGGATATTGAAGAAGAAAGCGTTCCAGAAGTAAAAAGGCGTGTAGGGAAAATGAATAGAAACAAACAGGGCCCAATAATGTCTACAAAAAGAAAACGCCTAGGTGGAGCAGAAGAGCCACAAGTGAAGAAGAAGACTGTTGGAGTTAGGGCTGTCAAGAAGGATATCAAGACAAGAAAAGTCAAAAAGGTTTCAACTGAAATAGATGACAATGATGTATCATGGGAAATAGATTAGAAAATAAATTCAGCACCATTAGGCATGTTACAAGCGTGAATCAGAAATTGATTTAAGCCAGCAATATGAATTTCATCTAAACGATTGAACACCTCTCCAAAATATTTCTCCAGTCTCTCACAAGACAAACCTGATTTTTCAACACCTTCTGAAATAACTAATTCTCTACATTGTTTACTAGACTCAAATAATTCCAAACAGTCTAGTAAAACATTTTGCGCAGATTTTATTTCAGAAACATTTGTATCTTTGCGAGCAGCAAATACTCCAAAAACCATAGGTTTACCAGTTTCTTCGAGCCAAGCAGAACCTAAATCCATTCTAACCATACTCGGGTTATCTCTGGCAAAATCAAGTGCACGATCACCGATCAACAGTGCACCGTCACAACTTCCTAACATTTCGTCAATTTCAGGTGCCATTGTAGACAAATCAGGAGTTAAATCTCTAGTCTTCAATATATACTTCAAAAGAGCAACTGAAGAAGAAGAATCAGAAGGTAAGGCAATAGAAGACATGTTTTCTATTGGACAGTTACCGAATAAAATTACACTACCGACCTCGCCCTTGGAACAAATTCCAAGTTCCGGAATTAGGACTAACTCATCACTGTGTTTTGCATAATCAGCAGCAGGTATAGGTGCTATTACACAATCCCTACGCAGTAAGTGACCAGTTAACCATGAGGGTGGGGCAGAAAGAATGCTCCAAGGTGCTCTTAATGAATGGAAGAGCGGGTCACAGTTCAAGAATGCGACCCTACCGATTGTGTATTTCCAATTCTCATTGAAGGAAATTAATTTTTTACTATTCTGTACAACCATTGAATTCCCTCAGACAGCCATCTTAAGTCTCTTCACCTTTTTTGGCGGTTTAATGACATACCGTGAAAAATTTTCATATTTAGTATCTCGTATAATTGGAATACAGCCTGCATCAGTAATTAATTTACCAAGTTGGTATTTATCAAAGTCGAGGCTTGATGTTGCTCCAGCTAAATGCATAATAGACTCTCTACCCACGGTTCCATCAACATCGTCCGCACCGAAATTCAATGCTAACTCAGCTAAGTTATCTCCTATATTCATTCTGTAAGCCTTAATATGTGGGACATTATCAAGAATCAATCTAGAAATTGCAATAGTCCTCAATATCTCATTTGAAGTTGCTAACTGTGCTTCAGGTAAACGCGTGGAATCTGGCAAAAAAGGATAAGGAACAAAACATTGCACCATTGAGGTCTCATCAGCCAAATTTCTAATCTGAAACATATGTTCGATTCTATCTTCCAAGGATTCAATTGTTCCAAAAAGCATAGTACAATTTGATGGAATTCCAGATTTGTGGGCTGCTCTATGAATCTCAATATATTCACTGGAAGTCTCCTTACCGTAGCAAATTATATCTCGAATTTCATCATTCAAGATTTCTGCACCGCCACCTGGTAAAGAATCAAGACCAGATTCGATTAATTTCTTGAAAACTTCATCTATGGAAATATTTGAAACTTTTGAGAGATGTTTAATTTCAACGGCAGTCAAAGCCTTAATTGAAATATTTGGGAATCTATCTTTTATCGCTGAAAATAATTCAGAGTAATATTCTACATCCCAATCTGGATGCAGTCCTCCGACTGAATGAACTTCGTCTACTAATGCGGAATACTT
>DAJW01000126.1:2094-6754 GCA_002496485.1 Euryarchaeota archaeon UBA36 | reverse complement strand
CCCTTTACTCTAGCATATCGATATTTTCTCAAAAAGTCTCTATGAAGTTTAGCACATACATCTCTTACTGTGGAAGTATCCTTAACAATTAATGGCTCAATCAAATCCGCTTCTTCCCCCTGAGGCTTTAGAAATATTGACATAAAATGCAGATTTTCGAATATAAAATCCTTCATATCTTTAATTCCTTTACCCGTCTTGGCCGAAACTTCAAGGATGGGCCAACCGTTTGGAATCATCTTCCTAGTTCGCTCCAAGTCATCCTCGGTAGCCAAATCGACTTTATTTATTACTACTACAGCCCTACTGTAAACCCTATTTCCTGCCAGAGTATCAACAATATGATCATCTGTAACATCTGTCCTTAGTGTGACTGTCCCAGAAACAATCCCAAAACTTCTGACAATTTCCTGAATATCTTCATCACTTAAATTAGTCTGTTCTACTGTCGATCTTACAACTATGCCGCCTCTTTTCGTCCTTGTGACGAATACTTGTGGAGATAGTTGATTTAATCTCATTCCAGATTTCCATAACTCATTGTCAAGAATTTTAAAGTGGGATTTTTGAAAAGGGTCTACCACATATAGTACCATATCGGAACTCCTGATTACGTTCAGAATTTCTCTACCTCTGCCCTTTCCATCCGATGCACCTTTGATTAGTCCGGGAAGATCCAAAATCTGAATTTTTGCCCCCCTGTGTTCCATTACGCCCGGTATACACGTCAAAGTCGTAAATGCAAAATCTCCAGTATCAGATTCTACTTCCGTAAGTTGCGAAATTAAGCTAGATTTACCTACGCTGGGAAAACCTACTAGCGATACCGATGCATCCCCTGATTTTTTAACTTCGAATCCCGGTCCACCACCACTAGATTTTGCATGTGCCTGCGCCTTCTCTTTCCTACTTCTGAGGGCGGCAATCTTAGCTTTCAATTTTCCAATATGTCCTTGAGTTGCTTTATTGTATTTTGTTTTAGATATCTCATCTTCAAGCGATTTGATTTGCTCTTCTATTGTAGCCATCACAAACGCCTCTAGTTGAAGTCCCTGTTGAGGTGGTGGCCAAGTCACTTATTATTGAATTCGGTGGCAATATCATTGCTGATTTACTCAAGCGAGGGTTCTTTCGTGATAACCAATCCTCAATAACATGGCAGAGGTGGAGCTAAATCTAGTCGACTTCCATGCATATAAAAAATTAATTTCTGAAAATTTGATTGAAATTGAAGGACTAATATCTAGCAAATCACTAAGAAAACTACGTCCAATTCATGATTTAAGATTCCACAGAGAATTCGATGTAGATTTAGAGGGAGAAATTCTAGAATTTTTGGATAACACCACATTAGAAATTACAAACTTACCATTAGCTGACTATGAAATATTAGAATTGGAGACTTGTAAATTGGCTTTATTGATGGCCAAATGGTGTTCAGTAGCTCAATGGACTTGTTGGGATGCTAGACTTTTTTTATACGTAGAGCCTTATATAAATTCTCAAATTTCAAACATCGACGAATTCCTAAATCCAAGTATATGGTCATATTTTTCTCAATATTTATCGAATACTGATAGAGAATCATATATAGAATCAGTAATCATTGACTGGATGTCTAGAAGAGAGTCGCTAGGAGAGACCATGGAACCAAATGAAGATCCGCGGATTTTACCAACCATGGAATCTCACAGAAATCTTAGTGAATCATTATTTATCTTATTGGACAAATTAAATTCTGAAGATTATGTTTTATTGGTAGGTAGAGATTATCTTCCAGCTGATGAATGGTATCTAGGAAATTACAATATCATTGAAAATTTAGGTGTCGAAAATGTCTGATAGCAAATCATCTTATCTGCCACCAGATAACCCACCTAGTCCGGGAATAGTAGTAGTTGGACGTTTCCAACCTTTACATTTGGGGCATGTCAATCTAATAAAAAAGGCAAATGATTTAAGAAATTCTGAATTTCCCAATTTATCACTAATTATAGCAATTGGTTCTGCTAATAAGGAACAATCTATACATGACCCTTGGTCAGCTGAAGAAAGATTGGAAATGATTAGAAATTGGTGTGAAGAAAGTTTGGTTTCAGCGGATGTAACTCCAATTCCAGATATAGATGACCCGCCAAATTGGGTTTCACATGCAGAAAAATATCATGGAAAATCAGGAATACTTGTTACTTCAGATGAAAAATTAGCAGAATTATATGCCCGATCAAAATGGAAAGTGAACAAAGTAGCATTATCCAATCGAGAATCTCTGCAAGGATGGAGGGTTCGAGCCACCATACAAATGATCTCTACGGTTGATGATGAACATGCAATTCGTAGTATCCTAGCATCATCTATTCCAGTCTCCGTTATTGATTATCTGATTTCTAATGATTCAATCAGGCGTTTGGCTACACTCGGAGGGGGAGGGGAACCCGTTGGTTGATGATTATCAGGGGGGTAATATCAAGTAGGTCATGACCGACGGAAGCATATGCCAAGAGGTACTGTAAAGTGGTTCAATTTCACTAAAGGATACGGATTTATAGAGCAAGATGATGGTGACGATCTTTTCGTCCACAAGTCTCAGGTTTCTGGAAGGGGACTGAGAGAAGGAGATATAGTAGAGTTTGAAATTGGAGATAGCGATAAGGGACCTAACGCAATCAATGTTTCAAAGATGGATGAAGAAGAGTAATTTTCACCATATCATAGCATTTGCACCCCAAGAAAGTCCTCCCCCAAAACCGACAGTTATAACTAAATCACCAGTTTTTATTTTTTTAGCCTCTACAGCTTCTTTCAATGCAATAGGAATACTGGCTCCAGCTGTATTCCCATACCTTTCAATATTCGTAAATGTCTTGTCCATATCTAGGCCCAATTTCTTCATTCCAGCCTCAATAATTCTGAGATTTGCCTGATGTGATATAATGAAATCTACATCATTAATTTTCATTCCTACTTTTTGTAAAACTGAATGTACTGCTTCAGGAAATGCCTCAACTGCAAAGTCCCAAACTGCTCTCCCATCCATTTGGAAATATCTATCGTCATCTAGAAATTTTTCAGAACCAAAAGGTATTCTGATTCCACCTGCTGGAATTTGAATAACTTCTGACCCTCTGCCATCAGTTTTTAACCAACTACCCAGAACTCCACCAACTTTCTTTTTCTGTAGCAGTGCAGCTCCTGCTCCATCCCCAAATAATACACAAGTTGATCGCTCATCCCAATTCAGTATCCTACTGTAAATTTCTGAACCAATAACTAATACATTTTGATACCCCGAAGTTCCAGCAAATCTAGATCCTATATCTAGCGCATGAACCCACCCTGAACATACGGCATTTATATCAAACGCAGCTGAATTATGGCATCCTAATTTTCGCTGAACAATCGCAGCCGTGGAAGACAGCGGTACATCTGGAGTACTAGTTGCTAGAATAATCAAATCAATAGCCTCTGGATCGACTCCAGAATTATCCATAGCCTCTTTAGCGGCAAAAACAGCTAAATCACTTGTGCATAAATCATCTGAAGCAATTCTACGTTCTCTTATTCCAGTCTTATTAATTATCCATTCATCACTAGTTTCAACTATTTCTTCCCAATCAAAATTTTTCATTATCTTGGATGGTAAATAAGAACCCAAACCGACTATCCCAACTCTTTCCATGTACACATTTCAAATAAAGTAGATATTCATTATTACTATTCAATCATGCTTTATACAAATATTCATCGGCTCAGAGAAGAAGTCCAGACTCCACATCCCTCCTTCTCTACCCACTCCACTTTTTTTCACCCCTCCAAATGGAACACGTAAATCTCTATGGAGCCACGTATTTATCCAAATCATCCCAGAATTAATCGATTTAGCTACTCTCTGGGCTTTTTCAATATCTGAACTCCATATACTCCCCGCTAATCCATAATCAGTATTATTGGCAATTGCAATTACTTCTTGTTCTGAACTAAATGAATGAATGGTTACGATTGGCCCAAAAATCTCTTCGGTAGAGCATCTAGAATTTACGCTCAAACCCTCAATAATTACTGGTTTCATCCAATTTCCACCTTCAAATCCAGTGGGTTTTTCATATTGTAATCCTGTGATTATTTCCCCGCCCTCTTCTATAGCCAAATCCACATAACTCAATACCTTTTTTCGATGATCTACGGAAATCAAGGATCCAATTTCAGTACTTTCATCAGATGGATCTCCAATCTTCAATTGTTCAACTCTTTCTACCAATCTATTTTTGAAATTCTCATATATGGAATCCTCTATAAGGATTCTAGATCCACATAGACAAATTTGTCCTTGATTTAGAAATCCCGCCCTTACAACATCCTCTAATGCCTTTTCCAAATCACAATCCGAAAATACAATACTAGAATTCTTCCCACCTAATTCCAAACTAATCTTTTTGAATGATTTAGCAGCAGAAAGCGCTACTTTCTCCCCAGTTAACGTACCACCAGTGAATGATACTAAATCTATTTCATTATGGGAAACTAGTTCACTACCTGCTACTGGCCCATCTCCATGAATTAAATTGACCACTCCAGGTGGGAGATTTACTTCATCAATCACTCTCATTAGTAAATCAGCCGTCATAGGGGTCAACTCACTTGGTTTACAGACCACTGTGTT
>DAJW01000126.1:0-1683 GCA_002496485.1 Euryarchaeota archaeon UBA36 | reverse complement strand
CTTACGAACAACAATGTTCGTCGCATCCTTCATTACGAACTCTTGTTTTTGTAGATTGGATATAATTCCCGCAAAAAATTCAAAATTAAGTACTGAACGCTTAGCATCTACCTCTTTTGCGATGGTTATGGGTTTTCCAGTATCCATACTTTCTAAGATTGCAATTTCCTCAATTCTAGAATCTAGATTATTTGCAATCTTTATTAACCAATCCGATCTTTCCTTGAAGCTCTTCGAACTCCATTCAGGTAATGCTTCTTTAGCAGATTTCACTGCATTGTTCACATCATCTAAATTCGATTTTTCAATTTTACAAATCTCCAGTCCATTTGCAGGATTGTATGAACTAATCCATTTTACATTTTCAGAGTTAGAAAATTTTCCATCAATATAATTTCTTAATCGCTTCAATTAGCACCACTATCTCCTTCATTTGAAAATGGACTATCCTTTACTACACCAGCATTATATTCTTTCCAATCCAATGAGAATCTGTCTCTATCAGGATCCCATTCGTCCCAGGTTACAACCTGCTCTAGACTCTTAGTGTATTTTTCAGGAACTACTCTGGGAACAATAAATGCCTTCTGTCTGTGCAATGGATAGGGATTTCTCAATTTAATTCCAAGTACTCCTAGTACTGCTCTAGCTACATACCAAGTAGCTTGGGCATTCCACCCATGAGCAATTTTAATGACAATACCCAGCCCATTCTCCCAGTCAGGATGACATATAGAAAGTCCAAGCAAACCATCAGCACCCTCTTTAGCTATCAAATTCCCATTTCCAGCTTTAATACATGTTGAATCAAGTCTATTAAATCCTCCAATTAAATCAGGGTGTCTATTCATAGCTTCCCAAATCCAATCTTCATCTTTCTCCCTAGCAATCCCAGAAAACATAATGGCTAATTCATCAACAGTATTTGAAACGGTGGGAAGTCCACAACCATCTTTAGCTACTCTGGTTGGCGTCCATTCCGGATTTTTCAAAAATTTTCGTAATACCTCAATATATTTATTGAACCATGGTGAATTAGGAAGAGTATAGCCTGCTCTATTTATGCCCATCACTCTGAGTGCTTTTAACATTGCAGCATGCTCTCCAGAGCATGTATGAAACCATCTTCTTGGCCTTCTAACTTGCCTGCCAAATTGAATCAATGGAACATCCAACGGACACTGCATTAGCCCCCATTCAGATTCGGTAAGTAACGACTGAGCAGTTGCCACATGTTCCGTATCGCCATTATGAGATGAACATGATATGGCCTTCTGCTCCCAGGTAATTTTCTCACCTTCTAAAACATCTGCGAAGGTTTTCATCATTAGTGGCTTCATCATAGAACGACCATAAACCAAGACATTTCCCCCGAATGAGTGAATTATATCAGTACCATGCGCCCAAGAAATTGCGCCATGAATTGTATTTTCTGAGATATCCATCCTTCTAAAATCAACTAAGGGCTCCCATTCTACATCCCTTCCAGTTGCAATTCCTTCGAATTTCACACCCAAAGGATTTGTAGGAAATACAGAAGATCCGGGTCGGCCTTGAGATACAGATGAAGGCCTTTCTTCAATTCCATTATTCATTTTTTTCACCATTAATTATTTTCGAAACCTTACTCATAAATGCACTCATATTTCTCTTTACCCTCTCATTATCATGATTGAAAAAATC
>DAJW01000099.1 GCA_002496485.1 Euryarchaeota archaeon UBA36 | reverse complement strand
ATTCCCTCGTCTGCACAAGAAATGGCTGAACGTAAGGCCGCAGGGCCTGCTCCAATTATCAAAACGTCCCAAGACTCCAATGCTATCGAGGCGATGGAAGAGTGGTATTCTCAAGAACGTGACGCTTGAAGAATTTCATATTAAATCTAATCTGCTATGGAAATTGCAAGTCTTCTTACCGCCACAGCTGCATCAAGCATCCGTTCTCCTGCACTTTCTGGATTTAAGCCCGATGATAGTGACGTAGTTACTACAATTGAAGATAGAGTCTCCCCTAGTTGTCCTCGAAGAGTTACCTGGACGGGTTTAGAACCTGAAGTATTATCTGGCCATGCAAGACCAATCCACAGCACTATACAATTATCAATTAATTTTGCAAGTACATTTACTATATCATTTCCTTCTTCACCCAAAATTACTGGTCCCTTGGGGGGTTTGGAAAGTTTTGTCTTAACTCTCAATGTTTGCTTTTGCGGCTTTCCATCTGCCGATAGAATCTCGACTTCCACCATTGAGTTGCTCTTTGAATGATTATGAATCATTACAAATAAATCTCCTTGTCCTTGTGAGCATCTAGGTGGTAAGTCTAGATCCATGCGCCAATCATTTTCTGTAAGTGAATAATGCCCCCTAGTTGTAGAATCTTGTAGCCTATCTATAAGTCGGAATAAACCTGGCTGCCATGCTCTAGTATGGGCCATTAGTCTTCTCAGTGAATTAATGTTAAACTTCGAATCATCACTTGTTAGTTGATCTATCGCAGCTACTCTAAACACACTCTTTGCCTCTGACATTAATCTGTTTTCATCTAATAATCCTAGATGATTAAGGTGTAAAACTCTCAGAAGATGCTCTACGGCAGAATAGGGTGTTTGATTCATTCTCACTTTATCTTCCAAACTAGATATCCAATCTTCCCAAAGTCCGGCACTCTCTGGATCTAAATGGGCTATAATTAAGTCTGAAAGAACCCAGTCCAATGTACTCTGATGTAATGTTGGAGCATGGAGAGATAGCAGAGGAAAATCTTCTGCTCTCATTGGAATATTTTGTTCTAACTTTGATGTATTAAATAACGCGATTAGGCTAAGAATTATGGAGAGTCCCAGCATTGTAGGATTAAGGGGGTCATTGACTGGCATTTTTTGGGCTGCAAAAATTGAAAAGCTTGCTAATGCAGCACATAAAATTCTTGTTCTTTCTCTCAATAGTTTTTCATTTAGTGTATTGAGAATTCTTTCTACTCCTGGATATGCTTCAAGAGATTTTTTTCCGCCTGCTTTTAGTTGTAGTCTGTCTCTTGCTGACATTTGAGCGAAATTTGATGCTAGCATTGCCGGAAAGAAAGTGATTGTTAAAATCAAGAAAAGTATTATTCCTATTTCATAGGAAAAATTTCTCAGATTTGAAAATAATAATATGGCGTATATCGTAGAGACTATTGAAATTATTACTCTGATCTTAGGTAATATTGTCATAGTAGAGATTTTTGTCCAGAATATTCTTTGTTTATCTCTAGCATTTACCCTTCTAGAGAGGGCTGATTCGCTTGCCTTACCAAAGGAGCTGTCTTCTCCATACGGATTTGGGAGCATTGTGTCTTCCCCTCTCATAGTTGTTGGAATGGCCCATATGGCTTGATAGCATCGGAAGATTAGACTAAAAAAATCCGGATTATAACATTAAATTTCTAGAGGTAGTTGTTCTCGGGGTGACGGGCGTGTAGCATAGCCTGGATAATGCACCGGCCTCCTAAGCCGGGGACCGCGGGTTCGAATCCTGCCGCGTCCGCCATCACTGGAAGATTAGCCCATGCATCTTTCCAGATTCAGAAACTGAATGTAGGAACATCTCAAAATGAATTCTAGGATACATGGATCGTTGGATTCTTGAATCGCATAATGAAAGAGCATTCAGTAATTCCGATCTTAATTTGGGCGGTAAAGACATTCTTCTTGAAATTAAGACATCGTGAATTTGGGAAATGATATCTTTTGGCTCCATTCCAAAATCTGAAATTAATTTATCAACTTCTGAGAGAGCTCCTGTTAGAATTTTTTGATTTCTCCCTCCACTATTTTTCCATTCCCAATCTACGACCTTACCTCTTAATGCCAATTCGATTAAAGTTCTTCCAGCCTTAATTGTGGATGATTTTATCAAAAGATCAACGGAAGACAGGTCTTCTGTTAAGTTCCTGTGTGATAAAAGTTCAAGAATGAAAATTGATTTTTTGAGGTTTCCTGATGCTACATATGCAATATCTTGAATTACTCCATCTGATATTGTAATATTGTTTTTTGATGCTAGATTTTGTAATGTTGTTATAATCTCTTTTTTATCTGTAGAAGGAATTCTAATCATCTGACATCTAGACCTTAGTGCTGCAATTACCCTTGAAGGGGCCGTCGCAACCAATATGAATCGAGAAGCTTGGCCGGTTGTCTCCATCATTCTTCTAAGATATGACTGCCGGATTTTACCGAGATAGTCAATATCCTCGATAATTATTAGTCTACTTAGCGGGGTTATTTCTTCTGTTGATTTCAACTCATAACCTGATGGTGGAGGTTGAGTAATGTTATTCGAAGAAATATTTCTATCATATGAGTCTAGACTCATCCTTCCCGCGATTGTATCTTCTTTAGAATTAGGCCTAAGAAATTTTTCGAATTTAGACATTGCACCCCTCTGCATTGACAAATCTCTACCTTGGAGAACGTGGGTTGTTGATTTCCAGCTTGGTCCGAGTAGTTGTCTAGCTACCAGTTTCCATGCAGTAGTTTTCCCAACACCTGTCGGACCTGAAATAAATAAATGGGGGGATTGAAACGAGGTGCTGTATGAATTCAGGTTTTCTTGTATTTCTACTGGCATAGCTAGACTATCAAAAGTCACAGGGGATTCCGTTTCTAGCCAACTTGCCACAAAGGTTCCGTGAAGAGGTAGGTCTTGAACTACACTATTACTCGGCCTTCAAAACTTTGGCCATTCCATCTTTTCTTGGTTTAACAAATATCCTGTATCCACATTTATGGCATGATTTTCCTGTTGAACCTGCCTCGGACCATGTTAAGTGTCCGCAATTAACGCATTTATATCTAATTTCGAGCGCATCCATAGGTGAATTACAATGGGCGCATTGTTCGTCTCCTGTTGGATTGTAAGTTCTCTTATCTGTTCTATTACAATTCCTACATTTATGGAGGATAGGTTGTTCGCTCTTCATAATATCAAGTCGGCGACATACCTAACCTTCTTCAATCTGTCCGACGATTATGTCTATTTCTTGGCACGTTTACATATATCAACAAAATTCTCAAAAATTTTGGAGCCGAATTCTGTATCATTAACTTCTGGATGGAATTGTAGTCCGAATCTATTCAATTCTAGATTTTGCATTGCTTGTATTGCACAAGATTCGCTTTTTGCGGTAACTGTGAATCCGGGCGGGGCTAAAGATACTTCATCATTATGTGATTCCCAAACAATTTGACGTGATGGAGTATCTTTGAAAATTGGGCCACCAGTTTCAATAAGTGTTATCTCAGCAGATCCAAATTCCGGTTTATTAGCCTCTATTGCTTCTCCACCATAATGTCGGGCCATGAATTGGTGTCCTGCACAAATTCCCAGAATTGGTATCGAAATAGTTAGAAATTCGGAACAATTTCCCAATTCACCAGTCAGTCCAACTCTAGCTGCTCCTCCGGATAGAATTAATCCATCTAATTTTCGGATTTGATGTAATTTAGTAGAATTAGGAATTATTTTTGTATCAACCCCTAAATAACGCAATATTCTCCACTCTCTATGCGTCCATTGCCCCCCATTATCAACGACATCAATAGCCAATGAAGGGGTGTTCATGGTGATGACAGGAGAAGGAGGATGATAATCCTGTCCTGTCAAAGATTGAAAAAGAGTAGCGAGTTCGGAAACATACGGCCCCGATGGTGTAGTGGCCTATCATGCAGCCCTGTCGAGGCTGCGACCCGGGTTCAAATCCCGGTCGGGGCGCCAACTACCTAGTTCCTGACAATGTGTTATTTTTTTTGCTATTTTCGTGATACTGGTCATCCATTATAATCTGTATAAGGATACATATAGATATCAATTACTTGTATTTTGGCTATAAATTTCTTATTGATTACTAATTTTTAGCCAGGCATGAAAGGAGCATAATCTAAGAGAGGAGCTGTAGTCTCTTTTTACTTTCAGAGATGGTTTGTCAAATCCATATAATTTATTTGGAAGGATTTTGTTTAATCTTTTATTGGTACTTAGAATCTCTGATTCGGGGACTATAATTCTACCTCTAATAAGGGTGGGAGAATCCTTTCTTAGCAGGGGGGTTAATTTTGGTAAAAACTCTAACGCTCTATGGGGTATATTGAGAATTAATAAATCCCAGATTCCTAGTAATTCTGGATCTTGGGCAAGTTTGGTGGCATCTGCGTGGCCGATAATTCGATCTTGATATACTTTAGAGATACCTTTTGGAAAATTAGGATATTTTCTTTTATCCCATTTTGTTAGATTTTCAAAAAGGAAATTTACAGCATTTGGATTAAAATCACATGCTAATAGACTATCCACTAGATTTTCTTCTCTCAATAGTGGTGCTAATGCAGGTCCAACCCCACAAAATGGATCGCATATCGAAATCGGTCTTTTCAAAATTATTTTCAATTCTTTAGCTAAGGATAGGGTCTCTAATCTCTCTGTTTGTAATTTTGTTGAAAAATATGCCTTAGTGGGATCGCAAATTATCTCTTGTCCAGATTCTTTTACTATTACTTTCGTATTAATTTTAGATTCAAGATTTTTGGTGTGAATATTTTTCCCTTTTCTATGTCCTATGGGTGCCAAGTCTCGTATCCTGTATTCTCCCTTGACACCGTTATCATTCAAAATTAGTCTAATGTGTTGATGTGATTTTAGTTTAGCTATAGCAATTTTTTCAGTAAATTTAGAAATTGCTTCATCAATTCTAACAACCATCATATCTCCAATAAATTCATGAGAATTGGGCCAATAATCCCTATATTCTTCAAATTCACTTTCGTTGATTTGTTCCAAAAGGTAGTCTAACCAATCTGTATTCATTCTATTTTCCAATAATCCTTCATCTTCTATAATTTCGAAGCTTGAGAGTTCAGGGGGAAGGTGGATTGGTGCATTCGAATCTAATGGAATTAACCTGAAATTTTCCGCTTCCGATGAAATAATTCTCATTCTTCTGTTGAGCCAACCAAATTTCTTTAGGATTTCAAGAGTGCTTTCTACACTTTTGGTTGGAACTCTAATATGCCGCATCATATTGATGTACTCGAAAGCGTAGCCTCGCTTCACGATGACGGTGGATTCACATGGTTCTTAGGAGCATTCTATTTTCTCCTATTCGAAGATATTTCTTGACAAAGAAATTATTCAAAGTAGCAAAAGAGCTGGCTGAATTAAAGGGGAAGAGGTTAATGATGATTGGAGATCCTTGTAGTGGAAATTATTTTCGATTCATGTCTAGTATTTTCCCAAATAGTGAACATGGCGATGTAACTATTGATTTATTCGGGTGTAATTCATGCGAGAGAATGGATATTAATGATATTCAATCTTGGGAAAAATTCGATAATGATGCCTTTGTGATAATGGAAACAGGCGTATTGGGATTTTCAACTGATGTTAAATCGATTTTAAGTCAAATAAGGAGAATTTCTGGTGGAGATTTTTTTTCTGCTGGCGGTAACAAGGGCTTCTTGTGGACTGTTTATCTCTACAGAACATACAGTAAATTGTTAAATTATTCAATGAATTCATTTGACTCTAGAACAGACGAGTACTATTCTGGAATTATATTGGGAAAGAGTCTGAAAAATTATCTTGGAAAATTAGGAGATGATGTAAGATTTAGAATAAAATTCTGATAATTTGATTCAGAGATTTACGAATATGGATTAGATTGATTTGTATTAAATGGTCGCAATAAGGTAATGGTACCTATACAATCGGGACTTTGGCTCATTGGAATAGGTCCTGGAGATTTGGGTCACATAACTGAGCGGGCTATGTACACTGCAAAAAGGTGTAATAAAAGATATTTGGAAGGTTATACTGCAGTCTTGCCAGAAAGTCAACAGGAAAAATTAGAACAAATTGTTGGGCCATGGGAACGAATAATGCGGCCTGAGATTGAAAATCCACTTAAATTACTAGAAGAAGCAAGAAAAGAATCTGTAGCTTTATTGGTTGTAGGAGATCCCATGCAAGCTACAACACACATCGATTTGGAAGCTAGGTGCTCTGAAAATAATATAAATTTTAATTTGATTCCGGGAATGTCAGCAACTTCGTTAGCAATTTCTCTTTCGGGATTACAATCCTATAGATTTGGTAGACAAGTTACTATTCCTTTTTCGTATGGTGATTATTTACCTACATCTCCACTAGAAATGATTTATTTAAATAAGAAAAATGATTTACATAGTTTGGTTCTCTTGGATTTAGATCCTTCTGGAATGGGTGTAGAAATTCCTAGACCGATGAGTCCGGTTTATGCCATAAAACAATTAAAATTGATGGTAAAAAAATTAGCGATAGAAGGATATAAAAATATAATCGATGATTACTTATTAGATGATTGGAGTACTATATTCGTCAGTGATGCGGGAACAGATGAAGAAACTGTTATTTCGGGTTCATTAACTGAATTAATAAATTATAATTCGGGTTTAATTCATACTATAATTTTCCCTGCAACAATGAGTGATAATGAAAAAGAGGCCTTTGAACGTCGAAGGAAGTAATAGCTATTATGCGACGCACTCAAGTCTGATAGATGATTCGAGGTGTTGTTACAATGGCCAAGCCTCCAGCAGAAGTGAGATTTCCAGGTGACCAAAATCGAAGAAAAAGGATTAGAGTACGAGGAATAAAAAAGGCATCAAAAGAAATTCAGAAAAAATTAGAAAGGAATTTAAATTTATTATTAGATGATCCAGAAATTTTCATGCCCGAAATTGAGGGAGAAATAGGTAAGATTTCTTTCTTTGGAGCTAAAGACAAGATGGCACTGACTCTCAGAGAATTAAGTGTAGTTGCTTCCAAAAGGAATGATTCTAGATGGTTAAGGAAAAGAATGACTAAACGTGGAGGAGACCCGGTATGTAAGGCATTAGCTGGTTGTTTGCTTGCTGCTTTGGAAGGTGATTTAAGTACGGTTTCCGTATTCAAACATCCATTATATGGAAATTCGAGTTTTCTTAGAAGGGGAGACGGAAAACAAAGTCATCAGGTCGGAATCCAAAATTTTACTAATTCTAAATTGCGGCTGTTGGTTTGGGATGATCATGCAAAATCGGGACAATATTTCTTTTCTTGGGACAAGGGTTTTGTTTTCACAGGTGAGAGTCCAGAGCCTCCAATAGGCTGGACAAACTGGATTTTAGATAATTCATCGGTAAATTTTTCTGGAGATGAGATTAAATGGACATTGGGACTTAATCAAAAAAATGTTGAGGAAGATGAGTTGACTGACCAAGGTTGGTTGAAGTTAGAATTCCGTGGTGGGGTGAAAGTGGGCATTTCTGCATCAGCACTAGCAAAGACAGAAACTTCGTTCACTCAGAGTATAGGAATAAATATGATGCCACCGAATAAATTAGGTGAAATTTGTAGCGCTGATTGGATGTGGATGCCTAAAGGATGGCCTAAAGATAGAAAACTTCCAACTGAAGGAGAGTTGCGATTAAAAGAATCTTTGGACACATGGCTAAGGATGTCTTTAGAGGATAATTTACTAGCTAGACTGTGTAAATCAAGTATTCTCAATTCGATCGAGGATGGTTTTGTCGTCAAAGATAGTTGGTTTGGAAACGACGATATTGAAGAATTTTTAGAATTTTTAGATGGAAGTGATGAAGAAAAGAGTGCAATAAGATGTGTTTTGGATAGTTTAGAAAATGGGCTTCATGTTAGGAATGATGGGGTTGTAATTGATTTGGATCATTCAGTTGTAAGACTTGAAGATTCATCTTGTCATCCAATATTAGTTGCTCTATGGCCTGATTTTGGTGAAATAATTCTTAAGGATTTATTTAATCTAAAGGGTGATGATGCAGAAAAAATAATAATAAAACAGAAAAAAAGAAAACAGGGATTTGGGGCATTTTTAAGAGAATTAGGAGATAATTTGGAAATTGAGAAGAGGTTGGATCGTTTACCTTGGAATAACAGCGAGCTTCCAATCCCTCTTGCATTCGCTGATAGTTTAGTTAGGAAAGCTATTGAAGAAGGTGTGGCTTCTACTGTACCGGTAGCCAGAAAGGGCAAAGGCCTTGAAAATGCAATGGGGTGGGCATGGCTGGTAGTTCAAGAGAGAACTGAATCTGATGCTTGGAGATTTGATGAAGATAGTAGAGATAAGGGTGGTGATTGGGTACCTGCATTACAGGCATTGTGGGATTCTGCTGAGGAGTTGTTAATTAGAGATAATTTAGATGCAGTATCTGATTATCGCTCTGCAATGAAATGGTTATCGGAGATTTGTGGCATTGGAAAAATTTAGCCTAATTCTATGATCTGTAAAAACCTAAATTTTTACATCTTCTTTGTATTGTAATCATTCTACTCTTCCTCGTGGAAATTTTTTGAGTGGGTTTCTTGATTGAAAAATGTTATTAACAGTACAATAATAATCAAAAGTGGAATAGTCAATAGAAGTAAGCCAAACGAATCTGCTTCAATTATATTTGAGGGAATAGGAATTAATGGCTCAATTATCATTCCAATGAAGAACATCGCTATTAATAGCATTGCTATTCTGAAATCTACACTGGTAAAATTAATCGGCCCCCTTCTAAAAAGTAATGTTAGCATTACGATTAGAATGGAAATAAGTAACATTAGAGGGATGGTTTCCAAGGATGTCGTTCCACTTATTCCAGGGCCCGACCCAGAATTTAGTGAGTTTTCTACAATTAATAGTAATCTGAAGGAAAGGGTGGCAATCACTATCGCGATTATTGCGATTCCAAATAATCTCCTTTTTCTATTGCTTTCTTCTAATTTCATTCTGTTACCTCCTCATTGATTAGTACCTTCTTGCCCATCCCATCTCTAATTCTGATTATCAAACCTTGATATTCCATTCTACTAAGGAGTCTGCTTGCCTTTGAGTCTGAAAAACCACTCTTCCTTACTAAATCGGCCTGCCACATTTCTCCAGAGTTCAAAATTAATAAGTCAGAAACTACCTTTTCGTCTGCAGAAAGTGGTCTTTTATCTAACTCGGATTTAGGGTTATTTTCTTCAGTTTCTGACTTATTAGGATAATTCAGCCAAGTTAAAGATACTCCGATAATTATTCCTATACTTGTTAAGAATAATGAGTATATCAAATATGGTGCTATGTAACTGGATGTATCAGAATCTATTGTAAATGGAATAATTATCAATAAAAATAGCATAAATCCGGACAGTGTCAGAGTTAGCTTGGCAATTTGATCCATAGACTCTCTAGAGTTGGGTTGAATACCGGTTGCCATGGTATAGCCAAGTCACTACTGGTTGTGAATGTTGGGCGACTATGTGTGATTATGGAAAGTTTTTTTCTATTCTATCTTTCTCTATTATCTTCTGAGTTTGAAGTATCTGAATCTTCCGACGGTCTTTCTGACTGTTCGTCTTCAGTTTCATCATCGGCTAAGTTTTCTCTTTCATCGTCCTTATTACAATCCTTGTAGCACATGCTTTTTTCTTCATCCCAAATTCCTCCTAGAGTTTCACATTCTTCATTGGTTGATACTTCGAGTTTTATATCAGTTCGAAATTCTGAAGAGCGTGAAGAGTACTGTCTGCTTTCTTCATCTTCGTCAAATCCTAGAATCCCCCTAATTCTATCTATAAGTCCTTTTCTTTGATCATAATTTAGTTTACACCTTTTACCATCCTTACATTCCTTCTCATGGCTTTGTCTTGTATCCATGTGTACAATAATCATCGTGAGTTCTTCAGAATCGGCTTCGCAGCCTTCGCTGTCTATACAGAATGAAATAGCTGTTTTTACTGCTTCCATAATAGCTAATTTCTTATCTGACTTAGATTCGAGAGTTTCTTTAAAATCACAGTAAAATACATCTTCTCCACTTTTGACGGCGTTAATCCAAGATCCGCCTTTCTCAGTGCACATTTCTTCATTCAATTCTAAGGACATATTGGATTTGTCTTTTTCTTTATTTTCTTTTAAGTCTGAGATATCAATACCGTCTAGAGTTGCCTGCATTTTCATAGCTCGGTCGGTAATCTCTAAGGCTGTAGAATTTAGAAGATCATGATTTGCCGTACAATTGTTATCAGAAATACAGAATTCTATTGCAGATAAAACATTGGAGTTGAGAGTAATTCTTTTTTGGAGGTGTTCCTCTCTATCTTCCATTCTATCTTCCATTCTGTCCTTCATTCCCTTATGAATCCAATTTTTTAGTCCTCTTTCGAATTTTTTTTCTTCGATTTGAATTTCGTCCCAATCGGTGTCGGCAGTGATATCATCTACTGCTCCATTATAGGGGTCTTCTTCTGCATATACTGGAGCGGCAAACTCTTCTAATGATGCGCTCACAGATGCTCCTGCTAATAATGCAACCACAGCTAACGCTAATACGCCCACCGTAGCTGTCTTTTTCTT
>DAJW01000042.1:13971-54668 GCA_002496485.1 Euryarchaeota archaeon UBA36 | reverse complement strand
CAAATCCTGTCCCCTGCACCATTTAATCTAGCCTAATTCTTTTAGATTTAAGTTTAGCAATTTTTCTACGTTGCCATCCCACCAGCCGATAAACCACCAATGAAATAAATCCAAAGCTAACTAAAATCATAGACCATGAATTGTTATCGAATGGTCTCGTAGCGTCTAAAGGATATTTATCATCGGGAATGCAATCTCTGTCAGTAATGACACAGTCTGTAATTCCATCACCATCATCATCAAGGTCATAAGCATCAGGTTGACCATCTCCATCTGTATCTTTGATTAATGCTGCTTCAAGCCCCGACTCTTCGACTTCCTCTTCGATTTCTTCGATTTCTTCGATTTCCTTCGGGCATCCTAGTAACCAACCCTTTGCGACAATTCCATGATTTAATTGGGGTTCAGTATAATTAATTCCAGGAATGTCTGGACATTGGTCTCCAACAATTATTCCTTTTTCTAAATCTATTTGACTAATATCTCCAATTTCATCACCATCAGAGTCAATCCACCAATTAACATCGTTTTCGGCCAATCTATAAGTGATTCCATCAATTACTAAACCGCCCTCATCAAACATGTCTATATTATCACCAAAACTATCTCCATCTGTATCCAGCCATTCAGTGGATAGCAAAGGGAATACATCTATATCATCAGTGAAACCATCTCCATCATCATCATCATCTGCATTATTTCCAATAGAGTCAGAATCTGTATCCAACCATTCTGTCGCATCATTGGGAAAGGCATCTACAGAATCTAAGAATTGATCATTATCGTCATTATCATCTTCATTATCCCCTATGCCATCATCATCAAAATCTGACCATTCTAAAGGATTATTTGGGAACTTATCGAAGGAGTCAACTCTTCCATCGTTATCATCGTCATCATCCGAATTATCTCCTATGCCATCATTATCTTCATCTGCCCATTCATTTTGATTATTTGGAAACAAATCTTCAGTATCATTAACTCCATCATTATCATCATCAACATCAACACTGTCTGCAATAGCATCTCCATCCGCATCTAATGCTAACTCAGGATCTAATGGCCATAAATCAAATCTGTCACTTACTCCATCGTTATCGTCATCCAAATCTGAAACATCTGGAATAAGATCACCATCAAAATCTTCAATACAGAAATCTATATTTCCACTTGCTCGATTTATGGTAGAAGTATTGGAAGGACAAGCCGTTTGAGAGGTTGCAAGTAATTCGTCAACATAGTAGCCAATAGAAGCCTCAGAACATGTTGCCTGCCCTCTTAGACTTGAATAATATCCTCTAGTACATCCAATTTGATCTAAAGCTCCACCTGATGGGGCACTATAACCTCTATCAGCAAGGATGCAAGATGTCTGAGAAGAATCTGGCTGATAAGTTCCTGGAGAGCATTGAATTTGGGCAGCTGAACCATGCATTAAGTCTATATTTTTTGGAGAATCACTATTATCAGTCGTTCCATCACCAAGCTGCCCGAATTCATTATAGCCCCAGCAATAAAGTGTAGCATCATCTAATATGGAACATGAATGTCTTTGCCCTACGGATATTGATAATGCAGCACTATCTACAGGTAAGTCAGCAATAATTGGTATAGTCGAGGAAGTAGAGGTCCCATCCCCCAGTTGTCCAACCGTATTATCTCCCCAACAAGCAATTTCTCCCCCATCAAGTAATGAACAGGTATGAAAAACACCGGATGAAACTTGTGTTGAAATTTGATTTTCTAGTAATCTAGATTTTACAGGGATATTACTATTGTTTGTTGAAGAATCTCCAAGCTGACCATATGCATTAAAGCCCCAGCAATATACTTCACCATTATTCAACACAGCACAAGTATGAAATGAACCAGAAGAAATCGATATTACATCAGTATCAGCAGGTAAGGTTACTAGATTAGGAACCAATCTATCTACATTATCTCCTAATCCTAACTGTCCGTGATAATTATCTCCCCAACACTTAACATCCCTAGTTGTAGTTAATGCACAAGTATGGTATGATCCAGAGGAGATAGAAATAGCCAAATCACTACCACCCAGATTAACTGCAATTGGACTGTGACTGCCCGTTCTTGTCCCATCTCCAAGCTGACCATTACTATTATCGCCCCAACATTTGATTGTTTTATCATTCAAAATTGAACATGTGTGACCTTCACCAGATGACACGCTGGTTGCTGTCTTTCCCCCTCCTAAGGAAACTATAACTGGACTTGTTCTTTCAATACTAGTTCCATCACCAAGCTGACCAAATTCATTACTCCCCCAACATCTAAAAGTATCATCATCAATAATTGCACAATTATGGTAAGATCCTGAACTTAACCCATCCACTCTTTTTCCTTGTGGAAGTAGAACCTTAGTAGGAATATGTTTAGATTCTCGGGTCCCATCTCCAAGCTGCCCAAATTCATTACTCCCCCAGCAACTTACTGAACCATCATCTAATATGGAACATGAATGGAATGAGCCCAGTGTTATTTCAGTAAGAATTGGAACGTTATATCCAGGATCAGATCCTCTACAATCAGATACTGATGTTGATCCCGTTTCAGTATTGAATGTCCCGCCAGGACAAGGAGTATCAAATTCCGACTGAGGATTTTCAACATAATATCCTGCTCTTGCATCATCGCAAGATGTCTGTCCAGTGAGAGATTGATATGTCCCTGGTGGACACGGAGAATCACTAGATGCTCCATCATTTGCTACATAATGACCAACTCTGGCTGGACTCTTGACTGAAGTTCCCGGAGTATCCACATAGAAACCCTTAGTTGCTGGTAGGCAAACATACCTTCCATATGTAGGAACTGGACAAAATTTTGCCTTAGTTGGATTATTATCGTCATAGTCATCACCACCAGCAAACCCATCTCCATCAGAATCTCCAGCTCCATGAGTATCAAAGATGTTCAATTCATCATCTCCATCTAGATCTCTCTCAGCCGAATTTATATATGTCCATCTTGGTAAATCCACAGTTATTGGAGATGATACAGGTACAGAATTTTCACCAATTTCACCCCAACATTTCAGTAAATCATTACTAGTTACCGCACAAGAAATTGTGCTACCAGATGTAACTGACAATGGATTAATTACTGGACCTAGACTTATCTCAGTAGGAGAAAATGCCATGCTAGTAGTTCCATCTCCAACTTGTCCCATGTTATTTTTTCCCCAACATTTCAGAACTTGATTAATATCAATCAAACAGTTGTGATTATTCCCCGAATCAATATTGACGACATCTGACTCGATTACTTCTGGCGACCATTTTGATACCTGAGTTCCATCTCCAAGCTGACCATAGCTATTATCTCCCCAGCATTTCAGAGTTTTATCAGAAAGTAGTGAACATGTATGTCCATCCCCAGAGGAAACCGCAACTGATGAACCGCCCAATACGACGGTTGAAGGAAAATACTCATCATCAGTCGTTCCATCACCAAGCTGACCAAATTCATTACTCCCCCAACATTCCAAACTCTGGTCATCAAGTAATGCACAAGTATGATTAGAACCAGCAGAAACAGCTAGTACATTTTTACTTCCAAAATTCACTGTAGCGGGTGTGTATCTATCCACAATACCACCATCTCCAAGCTGACCATAGCTATTATCTCCCCAACACTGTAGGCTTGCATCGTTTAAAATTACACAATTATGACTCTTCCCGGATGAAATCTGGACTGGATACAATGAACCAAAATTGACTTCAGTAGGCATGGTAGAAGATGAACTTCCAGCAAAACCAAGTTGACCTTTGTTATTACGCCCCCAGCAATGAAGACTAGCATCATCCAAAATCGCGCAAGTATGATGGTTGCCGGAGCTGACAGAAACTGCTGTTCTACCATTATCTAGGGCTACTTCGGTCATTGTAAGTCTATTAGTGCTAGTGCCATCTCCAAGCTGACCATAGCTATTATCTCCCCTACAATGCAGTGAAGAATCATCGAAAATAGCACAAAAATGATTCTCTCCTGCTGATAAGGTGGTTTCAGTAAAAAGTGATCCAGATTGGAATCCAGCAGAATTTAAAATTCCAGAAACAGGATTTCTCGAATCTCCTATCGCCAATCCATTACTTGAAGCCAAATAATATTCTTGAGGCCCATTAGGCACATTAGTCCCATTAATTATAACTTCCCAATCACCTGGATCAGGTGCTGATACAGATATTCCCACTAAATTGTTTACATCATCATTATCATAGTCATACCATACACCAGTAGGGTCCCTTAAAGCAATATCCAAATCATTAACTAGCTGTTTTTGTGCAGAAGGCGTATTAGGTGGATCATTCCATGAAAGTACTATTCTGAAATCAGAAATTCCCACAGGAACTTCCATTTTTAGTGAGTGACTTTCATATGTTGAAATATTAATTCCTTCAGTAAATCCAGTCTGAATGGAACCCTGCAGGTCCATTCTACCCCAACCTTCATGGACGTTTGGTGCAGATTCAGCAGCAGAATTTTCACTATCTGAGCCGCCGGATGAATATTGTCCTTCCATGTCATGGGCACCAGCGATTAACATTGCTTTCACTAATGCAGAAGCTGGATTCGCAATCCCTTGATTATTCAAATATTCCAGAATCAGTGCTGCACCACCAGCAACCATTGGTGTTGCCATCGAAGTTCCCGTCATGTAACAGTAAGAAGGATTCTGAGGAACTCCCCAGTCACAGCTAGCTTCAGATGAAAGAGTTGATGCAATAAAAGATCCCGGTGCCAATATATCTGGCTTTAATCTCCCATCGGAAGTAGGTCCCCTATTGGAAATAGCCATTACTCCGTCAATATCATCAACCACACTGTCACCGTAAATAGGTGGTTCAGTAAATTTTAATGCTCCACTTTTAAATTTAAAATCATCCCAAGTTATGATATTGGAACCTTCTCTGTAATTTTCAGAGCCACCTACAGAAATGATGTTCTTTGCAGTCGCATGTGTATTCATATATCCAGTATCTACTTCTCCATCTGCGTTGGAATCCAACCCATCATTACCCATTGCGTAAAGAATGGTAAGGTCATCTAGGTTGTGAGCCTGCGTATCAATTCTCAGTGCGTAGGTATGGTATCCATTATTTTGATAATTAGCACCCCATGAATTTGTATGGACCCTTGCCCCAGCATCATAAGCTGGTTGAAAAATAGTTGAAAAGTCAGAAGGTGTTGCCAATTCATCATCAGGATTGGAGCCACATACAGAGTGAACTGACTGCATATAAATCATAGCTTCTGGTGCAATTCCGGAATATTCTGCACTACCTGTGCTACTCGAACCATCCGCAAGAACAGTGCCTGCAACGTGTGTTCCATGCCCATCAGGATCTTCAGGGCCATCTGAATTTCCGCACTGTACAAAATTCTCAACTCCCACAATCCGTCCCTGGAAATCAGACATTATTCCTGAATTCTTTGTATTACAATCAGCTAAATCACTACAAACAACTGCATTATCAAGTCCTGAATCCATTACTCCAACTATGACACCAGAACCCGTTAGAGTGTTCAAAGGACCACCCATATTTGCAGAATCCCTGACCCAATCTGCATTTACGATATCCGCGCCTACATCATTTTCGAGAGTAATGGGAAGCTCCAAATCCATCCATTCGATATAATCCTGATTGGATAACCATTCAAAGCCAAAAATATCGGTTTCAACTGTGGCAAAACGCCCTGAAAAAAACTCTATATTTTGAAAAAGGTCATTTTCTAGACTGGATAAATGCGCATCAAATGATCCCGAAAAAACGATATTTACAACATATAGATCACCGTTCTTAATGGCACTAGCTTGTTTTTCACCCTTCATTATTGCGACAGTTTCTAAATCAAATTTATCAGTAGAGTCTAATTTGAAAGCCCCAATTACGCCATATTCCAAAAGTATGTTAGGAGCTATATTAGGTACATTACAGTGCAATCCCTGCGGGTAGAAGAAACTTACACATTCTACTCCAATTTCAGCTAGATCACTCATCCATTCAGTAGGTAAGGGGTAGCTATGAGCCAGAACATTCCATCCCTGAATTAGTTCTTCTCCAGTCCTAACTTCCCAATCCTGTGTCGGTATATATGATGCTTTCCTATTCCGTAAAAGTGCCTCACCTATATTACTTGAGTCTTCCCATCCGTGAATTGGATTTTCTAAATCAGGAATTCCAATTTCCGATTGCTTCCCATCTTCAACTAATTGTTTACCGATTTCACTTTCGGATTTATCATAATATTCATCTACAGTATTTTCGTTTTCATCTGTTGTCTGAATTTTTTCAGATTCTTCATTTTGCTCAGAAGAAATTTCAAATTCATCATCAACCATATTTCCAGTACAGCCGGATAATGGGGCTGAAATCATCAATGTTATGAGAAGTAGGGCGAGGGGGGTCGACACCCGGTTAACACTGGACATACTTCTCCTACTACGTAGGAGGACATTAAAATTACCACTATACGTCAAAAAAAGATTTGTAATTTATATATCATTTTTTCATTTTTTTTTAGCATTTCTGAGCAACAAATATACGCGACTCGTTCCCTCATTAAACTATGCCATCTGACGATACCAATACTGGAATCGCAGAAATTCTTGATGTCAATGAAGACGGAGAAGTCAATCTGGAAGACTTGAAGAAATTAGCTTCCAACATTGAACAGGATAGTATTGATTCAGAATTATCTAGAATACGCGAAAGAAGGACAAATCCCGATAAAAGATTTTTAGTAAATACGATTTTACCTAGAACAATTGATGATTATACTCTAGTATTTGGCTTAACAGCAGGAGTGGTATTTTTTGGAACAATCTTAATTGCATCATCAGGAATCTTGATGGGCGATTCAATAAATATTGATAAGGCAACTTCGGGAACTATTTTAGATCCAAATGAATGCGTGGATAAGTCTGAACAAATATGGTTTCAGAATTGGATTGATGAAGATTATAATTTACATGTCAGTAGTCAAAATGCCCCCGAAAATTCTTCAATACTTATGGTGAAATTCTCCAATGAAACTGAATTGATAGAAATTATAAGTGGTAAGGGAGATTTATCTTTATCTATAGATGATGAAATTCTCGGTCAGGGAGAATATGATGTTTCAATTGAACTCCATGTCTGGTCAGATGATAATTCGGATTATTCTAATCTAACATTCAATGAAAGTCTTAGTAAGTTAAATTCCGATCCTGCGACGATTTTCCATTCTAAATCCATAATAATTAATGTAGAATTGAAGGAAAAATCCTCTCTATGGGGGGCTAAAGAAACTTACAAAACTATGGAAAAAATAGATGAAGAATCTCGAGCTTGTTGGACATTTCAGCAATTAGGTGCATGGGGATGGGTCTTGATGGGAGCTGAGTGGGTAGGTGGAAGAGAGACTGCAATGTTAACAGGCGGAAGTGCGCAAGTCCCTCCTTGGTTTATGGCACTAGTCTCAATGGGAATGTCAGTATTTTTCTTGTGCGTACAATATCCACTAATGCATAGACTATATCACCGGGAGACAGATGATGTACTAACATCAGAACAAATGCATAGATTGATTCATAAGACTATCATTAAAGCAAGCCAGAGATTACAAATTAGGCCCGATTATGACACAATGAAGGTTCAAGATCGGGCTATTTCTATAGATGTATTTTTACCATATCAAATTACTAGGAGAACGATTGCAACTCCAGTAGATGTAAAAGCCAGAATAATAAAAGAAATTTTATCAGAATTTGCTATATTTGGAGAAATGAGGCCACTTCAACTGAAAACTAATAGAATCGATAAAGAACATAATAAAAATCGCGATAGAACAGAATTTATTGAACCCACTTCATTAGATCAAATTGATTATACTAAACTGAAGATTTTAGAGGATTATCAGGATTTCTTTAGTAGTATGAGTAATTTCGGAAAATTAGAAGTTGCATTTGGAGAAAGTATGAGAAGATGGTTCAAGAAACATGATGTTGCAGACTATGGATCTGCAATAATGGCAGATGAAGAGTCAGTATTTGTTAGAGTAATATACAGGCCCGTCTCACGATTCGCATATTTCCTATTCAAACCAACATATAAGAATCTTCAAGGCGATTTAAGGGAACAATTAAAATCAGAACTATCTGAATATATTGGAAAAAGAACTTTAGTGGTCAGTGCTCGTAATGAACGCTCAACATTAGCAGACAGAGCAGTAGCAGGAAGGGTGGAACAAGGTTCTGAAGAACTTAGTGGCGAAGCAATGGTAGCTAAGAGAGGAGGGATTTCTGGAGCACTTCTACAAAATCCATTCATGGGCGATATTCTCTCGACTGTAGAGTTCGTGGCCCAAAAAAATAGATCAAGAATCGATAAGTACGGATTCTGGGGATTAATTGTTTTTGTCTGGATACCATTTATGGCCAGTGGGGTATTAGTTGGAGCTATGCTAGGGTTAGTTTCTAGGATGAAGTTTGAAAGAGTGCTAATTGCATGTTTGATAGGTGGGTCAATAGCTTCTATAACTTGGGCATATACTGCCAGAGGAATTATTGAATTCATGGAGAGATACCATGCAGAAGCATTTTTCCCCTTTTTAATTCTATTAGTTATAGCATTTACATGGATTCATATCAGAAATAATAGACAAAGAAGAAGGGAAGAACTATTTCGTGATTCAATGGCATTTTTTTCTGGGGCTTCTGAAGCATAGCAAAGGTCAATAAAATCTCACAAGTTCGGCATTGTATGGTGAACTCATTAGTAGAGTTGAAAAACATAGAGAGATATTATGAAATGCCTTCTGGAGTAGTTAAGGCCCTAGATGGAGTAAATATAGAGATAAATGCTGGAGAAAGAGTGATATTATTAGGACCATCAGGTTCTGGAAAGTCAACTCTCCTGAATTGTCTCTCTGCACTAGATTCACCAACAAGTGGAGAATACAATTTCTCAGGAAAAACAGTACCAAAAGATAATTCGGAATCAATGACATCATTCAGAAGGGAAAATATTGGATATGTGTTTCAATTTTTTAACCTACTTCAAGACTTAACCGTATTGGAAAATATACTTCTTATCCAAGAACTAGCAGATGAAAGAGACGAAAATAGAGCTAAAAATTTATTGAAACTTGTGGGCCTTGAAGCAGAAGCCGACAGATTTCCAGCAGAAATCAGCGGCGGTCAGCAACAAAGAGTAGCAATTGCTAGAAGTCTAGCAAAAAAACCTAGATTATTACTCGGCGATGAACTGACTGGAAATCTCGATTCTACAACTTCATCAATGGTAATGAAAGTTCTAGTAGAAGCGTGTGAGGCAGAAGATATAACGTGCATTTTCGTCACTCACGATGAATCCCTAATAGAATATGCCACTAGAGTAATTAGAATTGATAGTGGAAAAGTTATTTCCGATACAAATGTGGAGTGAGAATATTTGTTAATACTTCTAACTAAGAGATTAACTCGCAGTCTAATGAGAACTAGAATTAGACTAATCGCAGTAACTTTACTAGTTACCGTAGGAGTGTTCGCTGGAGTAGCTTTCGCATCTTATGCTCATACAGCTTCACAGATGTATGATGACATATATGCAGATACTGAAAATGGACTAAATTTACCTGATATATGGATAGAAAATCCGAGTGGAGTATGGAGCGAGGAAGAATCAGCAATCCTATGTCAGAAAATAAATCAATTATTTTTAGACCAATCAGATTTAGAATTCAAAGAATGTGAACCCAGATTAAAGAGAGAAGGAATAATGTTTCATAAAGATTCAGAAGGAAATGATATCATCATTCCTTCTATTTGGCATGGAATTGATGAAGGAAATATAGATAGGGTCTGGATTCCAAATCATCCATTGGCATCTGGAGTAGAGGCCATTAATGATAACGAGATTGTTGTAGACTCTAGAGTCGCTACTGGAATGAGCATTTCTATTGGCGATTCAATTACTATCGGGTCCGGATCCGGCAGCATCGATTTCGATGTTGTAGGAATTGGTTTCCATTCAAATCATCTTTATTTCGCCGAGGAAGGATCATTATTTCCAGCTGAACCAGGAACATTAGCGACTGGTTATTTAACATCAGAAGGATTGGAAAAATTAGCTAATCTAGATTCTGGCGTAGCAAACTTACTCCTTATTGATATCCAAGGAACTCCTGATTATGACTTAGAATCTACGGAAGAAATCGAAGGTCAACAACTTTCTTCACTATTAGAAAAGATTAATTCTCTTTTAGGTGATGAAGATGATAATCCTTCTAGTGCATATAGTAGATCAAAAATATCCTCAGTGGAACTGTTAAGACTTGATGCAGAGAGTGCAATGCAAACATATGTACCCGTTACTGCTATGATAGCTATAGTAGCAGGCATAACTATCTTCCTTAGCCTACAAAGACTAGTTCAATCTCAAGCAAGGGAGATTGCAATACTTAGGACTTTAGGAATTCCCCGCAGAGTGATAATCCCGGGGTATATTCTAATGCCTTTATTCATAGGAGTAACTGGATGTATTTTTGGTTCTATTTTCGGCCTAACCTTAGGTGGTCCAGCGATGCTTGATATCTATGAAGGCATTCTAGGAATACCTATTTTGGAACCTGCAAACATCAACTCGATAGTTTTTCAGATTTCTGCAACAGCAATTTTGGTAGTTCTCTTTTCCGGAATTTCACCGGCGATTCAATCATCAAAGATTCAGCCGTTGGAGATACTCCGTGGTCAGCATGAGGTTAGACTTTCTTCAAGAAGAATTCAGAAATTCACTTCTATGTTCCCTTCAACAGTTGGGCTTACAATCAGATCAAGTATAAGAAAACCTGTGAGGCTACTCTTCACATTTTTCGCGGTAGGACTTTCAATGTTGATTTTTGGATCTATTATGGTGATGATGGAATCAATGGAAGAATCTATAGTAGGAAATGTTAGAGATAGGCAGAATTGGGATATAAATGCTAATATTGCACCATCAGAAGAACAAGACGTAATAGATTGGGCTAATGAAAATGGAGCTAACTACGAGTTAATGTTACAATTCCCCGCAACAATAACAGGTGACTCTCGTTTTATATCAACTGTTGGTTTAGATGAAATTTCTACAGAAACTAACTCAATGTATGGAGTAAATTTGAAAGAAGGCAATATTCCAAGTAAAAATTCAGAAATAACTCAAGTCCTGATAGATGAGGGGACGCAATTCTTTTTGGATTGGAATATAGGAGAAACTCAAAAAATAATGTTTGGATCAATTTCAAAAGAAATTGAAATTTCAGGTATAACCCAAGGTGAAATCACACGAACTATATATTTTCATCGTCAAGACTTATCCCCAATAATTGGAATAGAGGCCACTTCCGTTCTGATAGATCTACCGGAAGGAGGGGAAATGGATAATCAACTCGCCCAATTATCAATTGGAATTTCCCAAAAACAAGATGCAATTAGTAGCTTTGAGTCGATACTGGAGCAACAACAAGCGATATTTGGATCAATTCTAGCATTAGGTCTAATTATCGCAGTGGTGGTATTATTCAATACTCTTCTAATGAATCTATCAGAAAGAGACTCAGAGATCGCGACCCTTAGAGTTCTTGGAGCACCGATAAAGAGGATCGGCTCAATGATGCTGGGTGAACACCTAGTGATAGGAATAATAGGGGGAATTAGCGCTTGCATTTTCACTATAGCCGGAACTCAACTTCTATTATCTTCATTCCTTACATGGTCGTTCTATATTACAGTTAGTTTGAATTTATCTGTGACCCTAGTTCTAATTAGTACGGTCACTTTAATTTCTGTAATTCTAACACCTTATGGAATGTGGCGAATTTCAAAAATGGATTTGGTAGAGAAAATCAAAGATTTTTCACAGTGATATTATGAGGGTTGTAACTTGGAATTTAAATGGAATTAGAGCTGCAGTTCGCAAAGGTCTTGAGGATTTCATAGAGAGAATTGATGCAGATATTATGTTATTTCAAGAAGTAAGAGCTTTACCAGAGCAGATGCCCAAAGATTGGAAAGAACCAGAAGGATATGAGTTAATTTGGCATCCAGCACAGAAAAAGGGATATTCGGGAGTCATGTCTTGCTCTCGTATAGGAATGATAGAGATTGAGAGAGGAATTGATACACAACTAGATGAAGTTAGAGATCCAGAAGGTAGAGTTTTGGTAACAAAACATAATAATTTGACTTGCATAAATATTTATCTTCCAAATGGCTCTTCAAGATTAGATAGGCAAAATTACAAGGATCAATGGTTAGAAGATTTGATGTCTTGGTCTAAAAAGTATCTAGACTCGGGAGAACCAACCTTGTTATGCGGCGATCTTAATATTGCTCATACTGAGAATGATATTTGGGATCCCGTGGGAAATAAGAATACTTCAGGATTCCTTTTGCATGAAAGAGAATGGTTCACTAGAATGTTAGATTCAGGTTGGTTTGACTTACTTAGAAATCATTTGGGAGAAATGAAAGGACCGTATACTTGGTGGTCGAATTTCCGAAATGCTCGAGAAAGAGACAGAGGATGGAGAATTGATTATATTCTCGCAAACCAAGCAGCAAGAAAATCATTAGTTTCGGCAGAAGTTATGAGAGAAGGTGGACTAATCGTCTCAGACCATGCTCCTGTAATAGTAGATTTAGAAATCTAATTAATTTCTACTTTCCATATACTGTTGTATTCTCAAAGGTAGGTTAATTGCAAACATCGCTGCAATTACAATAAAGACAAGCATTGTTCCAAGAGCAACTCCATAAACACTAGTCAATTCAACACTTTCTCTCAATCTATTGGCAGAAACTGGGTCAAATATGCCCACAAAAAATGGAACAATTAGATTGATGAATAGTGTCAAACTTGCAACTAATCCTGCAACCACGGGGGTAACTGTCAATGCTCTACCATATCGGTTAGTAATTTTGTTAACATTCATTACGTATACCTCCCCCTTTCTTATTGATGTATCTAACATTGAAAATCGAATAATTCCACTGGAAACTTCGATATACATAACTAGAATAATCGCATAGAGAATAAGTAGAAGCTTCTGGGAGAACTCACCTTCAGGCATAAAACTAAGTCCGAATTCTACCTTACTGCCTGCAAATCTTATAGTTACAATCATCAATGCTACATATGATGCTAGCAATGCTCGCTGATCACGCTGAAATAATCCATAGAAACCGCCCACTAAACCGATCATAATAAGTCCCAAATGAAAAATTGTACCCAAGAAGGTAATGCCCAAAATATTGGATAATGAAAACCAAACTGTTCCCGAGACCGGGGTTATCATGAAGGTCAGAAAGCATAGAATCAAAAGAGATATAGAAGCTCTTATCTGAAGTGAAGTTACCATTCTATCCGGTGGAAGAAATTCAGTTTTTGTTACTATTGGGCCACCAAAAATGGTTTCAATCCAACTTGGAACAAATACTTCAGGCACTGCATCCATTGGTATTTCAGTATCTCTCTTTATATTTCCTGCAGCCCTTTTTCTACTGGGCGCAGACGATCTAACTACCTTTCCTTCATAAAGGTGGGAAGTATCTACAGGACCTTTCTTTTCGACCATATTATAACCTCAAAAACCTCTTGCCCCTGCCAGTGCAGTAGTTAAGAGCATATCAGGCTCCCAATCCATTACATTTGCTCCCAACCCCCTAAGTTCAGAAATCATAATATCTCTTTCAGTTTTTAGTACCTCATATCCAGTTCTGTCAAGTCTTCTAGCATCAAATTCAAACTCTAAGCTGCTAGGGGAGAGTATTGTTACCTCAAAACTTCTTGAACGTAAATCTCTCACTGCATCTACGATTGTCGGATCATCCTCTAGAGGTGACATTATTATTATTGGACTACCTCTATTAATGTGAGGCATAATTCTGTTTGTTACAATCTTCAATGGAGTATTTCCCTTAGCCATAGCTCCTGCTAGTTTGGTCAAAAGAATGTAAAGTTGTTTTTTACCCGTGTCTCGATCAACAGATACTATTTCATCCCCGTATACAACTAAGCCCACAGAATCTCTCCTAGAAAGAAAATACTGAGATAGACTGGCTGCAGCCCTAGTACTGAAAACTAAGGAGTTCCTACTTACAGGTCCCGTCTCACTGACCTCTCTACTGTCAACAATCAAGACAACGTCACTAACTGCATCCCTTTCGAATTCATTCACCATCATCTTACCATCTTGTCTTGCAGTTGCTTTCCAATTTACTTTTCTCATCGGATCTCCTGGAAGGTATTCTCTTAGGTTGAAAAAGTTAGAACCTTCTCCAGGATTTCTGATAGCTACGGCACCAGTAAAAATCTTCGGAACTCTACTTTTTATCATTGCATCCTTAATGTCTTCCATTTTTGGGAATACTAGATAGTCATCGTATAGCTGAATTTCTTTTTCATTATGAAATAGTCCGAATTCATCTTGAACCCTAATACATACTGGACCTATAGTGTAAAATCCCCTCAATGGAGCTTCAATAGTATAAGAAATTTCAGTTTCTCTTTGTGGACCAATTTCCATTAGAACATAATTTGCACCCTTCTTTATCCTCATTACTTCTGGAACTCTATCTCTAACTTCTATTACTTTAGCAATATTTGATCTATTTTGTAATCTAACAACTACATCAATTTCCCCATCTTCAAAAACTCTAGATGTAGAAACCTTCCTCATTGCTACGATATTTTGTAACTGTACACCTTCATCTAATTGATTATCTTCAATTCTCCTGCCCGAGGAAGAAACATCTCCATGAGCTGTCCTAAGTGCCGCCCAAGTCAAGAAAGAGAGTAGGACAACTGCCACAGTTACTAGCTGCTGATTTCTAAGTACTAAACCAAGCAAGTACATCGCAATAGACAGCGAAGCGAACATCGCTGATTTACGACTCCAAGCCATTTCTGCATACTCCTAAAACCTCAGACAGTTGGTACTGGAACTTGTCTCAAAATTTCCTGAATTACCTTTCCAGTCTCTAGTCCTTTAATTTGATGCTCAGGTTTTAAAATCAGTCTATGTGCTACTGCTAATTCCGCGATCGACTTAACATCGTCCGGAGTAACAAAATCTCTACCCCTCATTGCAGCAGCAGCTCTACTAGTCTTCAGCAGCGCCTGAGAGCCCCTAGGTGATGATCCCACTAGAACTCGAGGATCTTCTCGGGTCCTAGCTACTATCTCAACCATATACATCCTTATTGCAGGGTCTACGTAGACATCTTCACAAGATTCTTGCATTTTAACAACTATATTTGGTTCAGTAATTGTATTTACATCCACATCGTCTTTCTTTCTAGCAATCCTTCTTTGTAGAATTTCATCCTCATCTGCTCTATCGGGATACCCAACCATCATCTTCATCATGAATCTGTCTAATTGGGCCTCTGGAAGGGGATAAGTTCCTTCTTGCTCAACTGGATTTTGAGTTGCCATTGTCAAGAATGGCGAAGGCAGCTTATGAGTTACAACACCAATAGTTACTTGCTTCTCCTGCATTGCTTCAAGAAGGGCTGCTTGAGTTTTTGGTGGGGCTCTATTTATTTCATCAGATAGTAGTAAGTTACAGAAAATCGGTCCGGGCTTAAACGAGAATTCACCTTTCTTGGCATCGTAAATATTTGTCCCAGTGATATCCGCTGGTAATAAATCTGGAGTGAACTGCACTCTTTTGAAATCACACCCCAAAGCATCCGCAAATGTATTAGTCATCAGAGTTTTTGCTAAACCCGGAAAATCTTCGAAGAGAAGATTACCATTAGATAATATATCTACCATTACATTATCAATAACATGAGATTTCCCAATTATCACTTTCTGAACTTCAGAACTAATGGCCTTCCCCATAGCTCCTGTTGCTGTCAGAACTTCATTCGTCTTACTATTTCCTCTGGCTGCTTCTGCCTTTTTGGCTAGTGCATTATCACTAGCACTAGACGACTTAGCCTGTGCTCCATCTGCTGGTGTTGTTGCATTCATTTTTTTATCTCCTTTATTCAATTATTTTTTCCCCATCTTCGTATTGCTTGCATCAGCTGGCGTAACTCTTGTGGCGAGTACGTGCGGCTTTGGCTATAAGCCAATTCCACAAGCCTCGGATCTCCAATCAATGCTTGAATCTCTGGTGGTGGCATCATTGCCATCTGATCCCTTGTCAAATCATTCTGTATTCTAATTTTGGAAAAAAGAGCTTGTTGAACCCTTTGCCTATAGCTCTCAGGCTCCATTTTATTCGGTCTTCGATTAAATTTAGTCAAATCAAAAACATGTCGCCAATTTTCTTTTTCAGGAACTATCATCATAGCTACAAGTAACAAAAGTCCCACATTCAGAACCACCAGCCACTTCAAAAAATCATTAGAAGTCAAAAGAACTACAGTTCCCATTGTTTCTACAAATGGAGCAGATATTACTCCCGTTACATGTCTACTTTCATCAAAAACTACTTGGAAATTTGACCTATCTCCTGCAAAAGTGCCCTGCCTAATCTGTGCAGATAAATTAAGATTATCAAATTCCATCATATCATGAATTAGAACTCTAAAAAAACGTTCATTTCCTCCCCATTCATTGTTACTTAGGATTTCTTTAGTCCAACAATTATTGAGTGTATATTCTCCTATCGATCTACAGTCCTTAGTGAGCCCTTGTTCCTCTGCCGAGTCTAAATTCCATAGGAAATTTGAAAATACCTCTTCATCCGACACAAAAACAATACTTCCAGTGACTTCAAGCTCTCCATAATCATTGGAAAATGCTGTCTGAACATCGTCTGATATTTGATCAAATGCTTTAATTCCTGGGTAGTCAAATCTCATCATCAACTTTAGATCTCCTGGAGCAGGATTATTGAGATTAGTTGGATCATTATCTCCTTCTATGTCAATAAAAGCAGATTCAGAAGCAGCTCCTAGTGTCATGACTTCCCTGTTGGTTAAATCGTCTTCTAAATTTTCAAATTTCAATCCCGTTGGAGACCTGTACATTACTGGCATCCGGCAGTCTACCGGATTGTAATTCTGAATTTGAAAATCTGAACAACCCTGCATTAGTGCTGCGGTCGACATCTTCTCAGTATCTTGTCCTACTGAAGTTGCACTCCAAACATTCAACCAAGAAATATCGACCGAATTCCCACGGTTAACAACCCAGTGCTGTTTTTCATCTAAAAGAGGTTTGTCAAAAAAAGTAACCCCAAATTTCTTGGCAAGAAGATTTGCATTAGTATTATCAGATGCTACAATAACTTTTCCACCCATTTCGGTAACAAATTTATAAATCTCTTGAGCTTCAGTTTCATCTATCGGTTTTTCCGGACCAATAATGGCTAAAAGAGTCCTATGTGGGTCTTTCCAGTCGTTAACCAACATTGGCGTAGACATTGTATTTGCTACAAAGTAATATTCACAGTCCGAGTTTGATTGACCTTCACAATCTCCGGATAAGCTTTCTCTCATATCTGATACTTGCCAAATTTCTTCTTCTTCATAAGCTGAAAAAGTTGTAGATTTTCCAACAACAAAAAACATAGGTAAAATTAGTAATAAAATAGAAGTAACAGTCAAAGAAACCATTACTGCCCTATTAAAACGCTTCTCAACCTCTTTTGCCTCAGCCATATTTTCACCCAAAATAAGATTTGATGAATTAAACCCATCAATAGCGTGGCTGCGACCGATGATTCACAGTTATATGTTCCTGATGATTGTTGCCCGAAAATTACTATATTATCTCAAATTTTTTTTAATTTTCTTGTAATCGTTTATGGATTAATGAGGCCGCTAAGACTGACAATACTATCAAAATTATATTTGGTCCAGGTAAACTAGTAGTTACTACTTCTTCAACTACTATGTCACCATCCCCATTATCCGAGCTTCCACTACCCCCTTCATCCTTCAATCCAGGTTCTACTGAGATTCTAACCTCATCCCTCGAAATAACTGTATTTCCTTTAGCCGCAGAAGCTTTCGAAGTTATCATAATCTCTATGTCGCAATTTCTTTTTGGATGACTTTCTGAGACGGTTATTTCCAGTTCCTGTGAGTCAGAACTAATGCCACTAGAAAGAAATTCTGGTTGCATTGAAGATGCAAATGAATCAGGCAGTAATTCTTCCGTTGTCATCAGTGGACAATCATCAGTAATTTCCAAGTCTTCAATTCCATCTGCAATATTTCCCGAATTTGTTACTGTAACGATCAAATTAGTACTAGAACCAGAATTTATTGGCCCGAATGGATCAGATATTTCTACCTCTAAATTGTATATTTCTGGTATTTTTAAACCACTGGATGCATTCTTTGTTTCCGCTATTCCGACCAATGAAGTGAGATCCGGTACTCCCTGTCTTCCAACTATTTCAGCTTCTATGGAGAAACTCTCACTAGATCCACCTAAAATACTTCCAACATCAATTCCAGATATCTTGATTTGGAAAGAATCATTGCTATTTCCGGAGATTGTAGCTGTTTCAGGGCCATCATAATCCGCATCAAAGGGAATATCATATTCGAATTCTACTTGTAAATCGATTAATCCAGAATTATCGAAATAAAATTCTACATTCACGCTACCTTCATCTGATACCTCAAACAACTCATCATCATCTCCTGGATATATTATTTCCATTGAGCACTGACATAATTCCTGAGCCGAAACAAAATTTACTCCAAATGAAATAATAATAATTGACGCCACAAAAGTTCTGAATGACAATTTCCCCATCACTCCACCAGTAGGTTACCAAACGCCCTCTTTGTTAATACCTTGACCATCTTTTTTCTATAATTAGGAGAAAACCAAGTATTTTGTACAGGCTTCACTGCTTTTCTTATTGAATCAGCTAGATCATCCACTGAATCTTCCCCCTTCCAAGATGTAAGTGCCTCTCCCACTTCCTTGTGGTGAATAGCCGGAATCGATTCTAAACCAGTAGTGGCAATCCTCAAATCTTTAATCGTATTATCAGGGTTAGTTTTCCAAAGAACCGCTACTCCCGCTTCTGGGAAATCCCATGAATCTCTTTGTCTTAGCTTCTGATAGTCCCCAATCCATTCGGCAGAGTCATTTGGTATACTCACATGAGTAATAAATTCACCAGGAAATAAAACATTTCTTTTTATCCCATCCAACTCAAAAAAATCTTCCAGTTTCATTGATCTTTTTCCTTTATGACTGAGTAGGTGAATTTCAGCTCCTAGGCACATAAGAACTGGGGCTAAATCGGCTTGGTAAGTAGCAACACATAGAGTATTCTGATTAGGTATTACTCTACAATCAGCTCCTGTACCACAATCACATTTATGACACCAATCTATCGACTCTCTCCATGTTTCAGACTGGTTTAACCAGTAACATCGTGTATCTAAGCATATATTGCCACCCACCGTACCAGACCTTCTTATCATTACACTCGCAATTGAGTTTGCCGCTTTCGCTAGAACTGGATGCGTAGTAGGGGAATTTGCTAAATCATAAATACTTACAGTGGCCCCAATATGGACATTATTTAATTTTCTTAATTCGTCAATGGAAGATAATGAGATTACATAATTTTTGGAATTGATATGCCATTTATAGTTTGGTAACAAGTCGGTACCTCCTGCTATCCAATCAAATTCTTTATTTTCTCTTGATAGGTTTCCTGAAATTTCTAAAGCTTGCTCAATTGAATCAGGAGTGTATAATTCAAATGGTGGCATCTTCATTTAATCACCCATATTCCTTCTTTCGATATGTTTCCAAGCACTTCCAGCCAATCTAGGTGATAGAAGATAATTTTCTTCCGGGATGACTCTAACAGACCAGTTGTCATCAATCTCTTCTGGAGATTTTGTCGGCTCAAGTCCAAAAATAGCTCCATTATAATATTCCTCACGGTTGGAATTCAATCTCCGCTCAATGTCTCTTTTAGAGTGCAATTGAGCTCTCTTATCCAAGGTATTTTGGAGATCTGAAAATTCTAATCTTGGGGATTTCAAATCTAAGGGGTTTGAAATCCCTTGCAGTCTACATTTTTTTTCTACCAATTTGAAAACTTTTTCAGATGTTATAGGCAATTCTTCGGTTCTGACTCCTATCGCATCGTAAACGGCATTACAAACTGCTGGAAGTATTGGAAGTAATGGTCCTTCCCCAGCTTCCTTGGCCCCAAATGGCCCCTCAGGGTCGTTCGACTCAACAATTATTGGAATTACTTCCGGCATTTCATGTATGCTTGGTATCTTATAATCTAGAAAATCTGGATTCATAAGATGTCCCGATCTTCCATATCGCATCTCTTCAGACAGAACTTGTCCAAGCCCCATGTGACATGAACCTATTATTTGCCCTTTAACGGCTAATGGATTCAAAGCCTTTCCACAATCATGCGCTGCCCACACCTTATCGACAGTAGTTTTACCAGTTTCAATATCTACAGAAACTTCAGCAACATAAGCTGAGAATGAATATGCAGGAGCTAGACCTGCGGCTGCCCCTTTGTGCGTTTTTCCCATAGGGGGCGTCCTATAAGCTCCAGATGAAATTAGTGCCCCCTTTTCTTCTTGAGATTTATGTAATGCTTCTAGATAAGAAACCCCGATTGCCGGGTCATTTTTATCAAATATTCGCCTATCTCCGACTATCAGACTGTTTAATGATGCTCCAGTTATATCAGAGGCCGCTTTAATCAACTCATCGCGAATTTTCATAGCAGCAGAAATCGCTGCATTCGCATTCATGAATGTAACTCTGGATGAATATGATCCCAAATCAACAGGAGAGGTATCAGACTCTCTTGATCTAATTCTAATCATATCTAGAGGAAGTCCAAGTACTTCAGCAACTGATTGCGAAACTACTGTGTCTGAACCCTGTCCAATTTCCGCTGCACCGGTATGTATTGTCACACCACCATCCATGTCAATTTTCAAATGAACTGTTGCATGAGGAAATTTATTTGGATCCCAATGTATGGGAAGTCCACTTCCCGAAATGAAGAAACCACATCCTACTCCTATTCCCTTTCCTAGGGGCATTTTTCTAAATTTTTCAGACCAACCACTTTCTTTCTTTACTCTTTCCAAACATTCTCTCATGCCAATACTGGTTACTCTAAAACCAGTAATGGTGGCCGAATGAGGTGGGAGTAAATTCGCCAGTCTAAGCGTTATTGGATCAACTTCTAGTTTTTCTGCTAAATCATCCAATCCGACTTCTACTGCACACCTTGAGTTAACTGCACCATGTCCTCGCATAGCACCACTAGCTGGTTTATTTGTCCAAACTCGGGCTCCAGTATAATGAAATGAACCTATCTCGTATGGAGCAGTATGTAATACTCCATTGTAATAGGTAGTTACATGACCAAACGAAGCAAAACCTCCACCATCTATCAGAGCATCTGTTTCAATTCCACAAATTCTCCCCTCTGAATCCGCATGCAAATTCATTTCTATTTTCGATGGATGCCTACCTCTGTTAACCCAAAAAACCTCTTCTCTATCAAAAGTTATCCTAACCGGTCTTCCAGATTTTCTAGCAAGAATAGCGGCACACATCTCATGAGGAAATGGATCCGATTTTCCTCCAAAACCCCCACCTACGAATGTCCTGTGGACATTAATCTGATGCATAGGAATTTCTAACACGTCAGCTAAAGATCTATGGACGTAGTGAGGTACTTGCTGGGGCGTGTACAATGTCAATCTACCATCTGGACTCCAATTAGCTACCACTGCATGAGGCTCAGTAAAACCATGATTCACTCCAGCAAATGTCCAATTTGATCGGTGACTAGCTACTGTATTTTTTTCTAATGAGGATATGTCTCCAAATTCTTGAAATACTCTTTTCTGAATGTTTGAATTACCAATATGATATTGCCCCCTATCATGAATAGGATACTCACTATCTTCCAATCCATCTTCAATGTCATGGATCGATTCTAGTATTTCATACTCAATCTTAATTAATCTTTCAGCCTCTCTAGCAATGTTTTCATTCTCTGCTGCTATGCATGCAATTAAGTCACCTGCATGGCGGACTTTGTCAACTGCCATCGCATGCTCATCCTTTGTAACTGGCAATACGCCGAATTTGTTCTTAGCATCAATTCCCGTAGCAACTGCAACTACACCAGGAAGATTTAATGCATCTGAACAATCGATTGATAATATTTTAGCATAATGATATGGCGATCTTACAATTCTTCCAATCAATTCATTGGGGAGTCTTATGTCGTCCCCATATTGTGCTTGACCAGTAACTTTCCAAGCACTATCTACCAAAGCTGTTGGTCGCCCTATCACCTGTCCGCTAATCAATGAATCATGACGGTGTGGTCCCCATGGCTGGTCTTTACGGCCATTCTGAGAAACAGGAATATTTTCCAAATCTATCGGTTTTGAAAATGAATTCTTCCCACCAGAGCCAGGCTTAGAGAATGGTAACTTACCAGGCTGTTGCCTGTAACCTTGAATTTCCTTGCTATCTTTATCTTTGGACATTTCAGCCCCCCTCCATGAATCCTGGATGAGGATTACTTTTTGCAGAAGTCGAATCTTCAATGGAATTATTTTCTTTTATGATATCAGATGCTGCTCGAATAGAATCGACTATTTGTTGGAATCCTGTGCATCTGCAAAGATTTCCCTCAATTGCCGTCTTAATTTCTTCGTCTGTAGGATCATTATTCTCGGATAATAAGGCGGAAGAAACCACTAAGAAACCAGGTGTACAAAAACCACACTGACTACCACCAAACTCTGTAAATGTTTTTTGTATGGGGTGAAGATGATGCCCATTAGCTAGACCTTCTACCGTTGTAATTTCATGACCATTAAGTTCAGCAGCTAAAGTAAGACAAGATAATCTTGGCTCACCATCAACAAGTACTGAACAACAACCACATGTACCCATATCGCATCCCCTTTTTGTACCAAGACTTCCAGCTTGATCCCGTAAAACATCCAATAAAATGGCATTACTTTCTATATTTAGTTTTACATCTATTCCATTGATCTTTACCGACCAAACCACTTCTCCCGGTTGTGGTAACATAGGTAATCGGAACTCGACCATGCTACTCACAGGGGGAATCATCCTATGAGTATTAGGTTAGCCACCTATCTCTAAAGATATTTTTTTCTATTGAGATTTTTTATTTTTTTCAAATTTTATTATTTCTGCACAAACTGCGATTGCAATTTCTTCCGGAGAATCAGCACCAATATCAATTCCAATCGGGCATCTAACATTATCTAATCTATCTTCCAAAATTCCTTCTTCTATAGCTGCGGACTTAAATGCGGACCATTTTGTTTTGGAACCTATTGCTCCAATTCTTGGTCGCGCAACTCCTTCATATTCCCGTAAAATTCCAATTAGCATTTCTTGATCAATTTTCCAATCATGACCCAATAATAGTATATCAGAAAATCTTTCTAAACTATCTTTATATTGTAATTTAAGGAAATCTTTTACTGTTGATGTGTGGAGTTCAGAAGCATTTTGAAATCGTTCTACATCCGAATATTCACTCCTTACATCAAGAACACTATACTTCCATCCTAGAGATTTACAACAATTTGCTATACTCAGTCCTACGTGACCACCTCCAACAATCAGTAAATGTGGCATTGGCAGCATCACTTCCATAGATATGGTGACCTTTCCACCACATAAACTATCCAATTTAGTAACTTCTAATCCTCTACCATCCTTATGCAGCATAAATACCTCAATCTTACCCTTCTTAGAGAAATTTTTCTGCGATAGAAGTTCTTCTAGTGATGACTCTACCTTCCTTTCCAAACCTGCTCCACCTACGGTACCATGTCTCTCTCCACTCGATGAAATCGCCAACTTAGCTCCAGGCTTTCCAGGAACACTTCCACTGGCTTCTATTACGGTAGCTAAAGCAACTACAGACCCTTCATCTAATTCTTTTAAAACCCAGTCCAGCGTTGTACGAGTCACAGTTTCCGCTCCCATTACCAACTATGTCATTTTGTATTATCCAAGCCAAACATCCAAAATCATCATTATCGTAAATCCAATCATTACTCCCATAGTTGCAATATCTCCATTCTTTCCCCTATGGGATTCAGGAATCAGTTCTTCCACAACTACGAAAATCATTGCTCCGGCTGCAAATGCAAGAGCATAAGGTAGAATAGGATTCATATATACAATCACAGCAGCACCTAGAACTGCAGATATTGGCTCAACTAGGGCAGACAATTGGCCCCATAAAAAACTCTCCTTCCTACTCAAACCTTCCCTTCTCAATGGAACAGAAACTGCAGCACCTTCAGGGAAATTCTGTATTCCTATTCCAATCATTAGTGCTATAGCAGCACCCATACTATCTCCAGTAGCTGCAGCACCAAAAGCTACTCCTACAGCAAGACCTTCAGGAATGTTGTGTAAAGTGATCGCCGAAACTAGTAACATACTCCTATGCCAATTCGTCTTTACTCCTTCTGTCTCTTCTGGAGGTGCACCCGGATGAAGATGTGGTAAATAATAGTCAATTAGCCTCATACATACCCCACCAAGAATAAAACCCACTGCAGCTGGAAAAACTTTCCAAAAACCTTCTCCGTTAGTTTGGTCAATGGCTGGACCTAATAATCCAAAACAACTAGCTGCAATCATTACTCCAGCAGCAAAACCCAACATCCCATCGAGAACTCCACGATTAATTTCTTTAAAGAAAAATACAAGACCTGCTCCCGCTGCAGTCATCCCCCAAGTGAATAACCCCGCAAAAAATGCTTGAATTACTGGATCAGCATCCGCTAGATAATCTAGTATTTCCATAATGCCCCGAACAAGTACTACAATTCAATTTTTTTATCCTATGCCAGTAAAAATCTTCCTAAATTCTTCCAAATCCTTCTTTGTATCTAAATTCAAATGAATATTTTCATCTCTAACCTCAAATCTCTTAGTATCTACTAAATCTCTTAATGATTTAGCAGAATCTGAATTCCTCACAATATCAACGTCAGAGGGAGATAGGATAATTGGATGGCCGCCGATATTATTTTTTTGAGGGCAACTAGTTTCATGTAAGTAAGTCAGAGTAAGAAGTGTCTCATCCGAGAATCCCGGTCTATCAACAGGCACTATAATCAACCTGTAATCTCCACTACAATGTTCATCTAGATAATTTATTCCAACCTTAATTGATCCAGTTCTGCCTAATTCAGGAGATCGATTAAGTATTACCTTGTTTGGATAAACATCACTCTTAACAGAATCAAAAATCTCTTTTTTTGTTACAATTACTGGATTAAGCCCTATTTTCACCAATCTCTTCGAAATCCATGAAATTAATGATTCCCCATTTAGTCTAACTAAGGCCTTTTCTTCTCCCATTCTTTTACTACTTCCAGCTGCAAGAATCACACAACAAATCTTTTGTTCCAAATTAATTCCTCAAGTTACTCTATACAACGCCTAAGTATGCCAAGTATGCCATGTATGAAATATAAGTTGAAATCATAAAGAACCCTAGATTTTTTGATATATTAATTTCTCTAAAAATCAGAAATGCTACAAATCCAGATGTGATAAGAACCATCCAAATTCCATAGAATTCAGAAAATTGACTTCCCACAATCATCCCCCCAGATACAATAGCAGAAGTACCAATTATTCCTAATATATTCATTAGATTAGATCCAAGAATATTCCCAATAGCAACTCCGCCTTGACCCCTTAATCCAGCTACTACTGTTACTGCTAATTCTGGAAGAGATGTGCCCAAGGCAACAATAGTTAGCCCAATAATTGCTTCAGAAATTCCAAATTTTTCTGCCAAACCTGTGGCACCCGAAACTAATATTGTCGCACCGAACCAAATCATAACTCCACCCAAAAAACATGCCAGAATTGCCAAATACATATTATCAGGCAACCATGAATCTTCTAAATCTCCACTATCTCCATGTTTCATGCCAATATAATAGGAGTATGCAATGTATAATATTAAAATCGTTAACATAAATATTCCACCAATCATTGAAACCTCTCCCATGAACACAAAAACCAAGAAAATTACAGTGGCGATTATTACAGCCAAAGCATCTCGTTTTACTCCATCTTCAGGGCGATCAAAGGAACCCATAATAGCAGCAGCACCCAAAACAAGCATTACATTTGCAACATTGGAACCTATTACACTACCAATTGCGATTTCTGCGGCTTCTTGTCTGACTGCTTCTAGTGCCACTGCTAGTTCAGGAAGTGAGGTTCCAATAGCAACAACAGTGAAACCAACTAATAATTTTGGAACTTTAAGCTGATCAGAAATTCTTATTGCCCCTTGTACCAATGATTCTCCACCGCTCATTAGGAGAATAAAACCGACTAGAATACCGATAATATCCATTATCACATCAGACACATTTGCTCCCCATTAACATTCACTAATGACTGTATTGTATTACAATAATGCTAATTTTTTTCTGAACACGCCCTTTCAATGTGTCTAAGAACAATATCTGCAGAAGGAATAGTAAAATCCTCTAGAGTTGGAGAAAAAGGAACAGGAGTATCAAGTGCTCCAATTACTACAGGAGGATATTCCAAATTCCAAAACGACTCTTCAATAATCCTACTACTAATTGTGTGACCAAAACCACCAGTCCATTGAGCTTCTTGTAGAACTAGCAATTTACCAGTTCTATTGACCGATTCCACACATATCTTCGAATCAAATGGCAATAAAGTTCTCAAGTCTATTATCTCAACCTCTATTCCTCTCTCAGAAGCGATTTTTGCGGTTTTTATAGCTACATGAACCATTGCACCCCAGGTTACGATCGTAATATCCCTTCCTCCCCGAATTAACTTACCCTTCCCGATTGTACTTTCATTATTTTCGATTCTTTCCATTACATCATTTGGTTTAACAAGTTGATTAATATTATCTCCCCAACCAGTCATTCCTCCCCTCAAACCATAAAGTCCTATATGTTCAAGATAAATAACAGGATCTGGGAGATTATGACTTTCAATCAATAGATCATATGCATCCTGAGGATTACTTGGAAAGACTATTACTAATCCAGGATCGTTGGCAAACCACGATTCAATCATATTAGCGTGATAGGGCCCACTCCTTGTTTTTGCACCTAAAGGGATTCTGATTGTCATTGGCACTTCAGCCCCCCACCTCCATCTTAATTGAGCTGCATTATTTATCAGGGGATTCATAGCTAGGGCTGCAAAACCGCCAAATTGAATCTCCGCAATAGGTCTCATGCCCCCAAGAGCTGCCCCAGTAGCAGAATGAATAATGATTGATTCAGAAAGAGGCATATCAAGTAATTTTTCTTGATGACCTTTAGCTCTCAAAGGTAAATTCATTCCAAATGCTCCAGCGATTTCCATATCTTCGCCCATAAAAATCGATTTATCACCAAAAATTTCGGCGATTTTTACCATAGCATTTTGAATTGACCTACTATATGTCCAAGAATTTGCGACATTGGAAAATTCTATCCCCATTTCCCCTATATTCAAGGGTGATTTTACAATTTCTGATGTATTTTCAATCCTAGAAAACTGCTCAGAATGACTAAATGCATCGCTAATTGAGGTAATTCCGATTTTTACCGAGTTTCCTTCTGGCCAACTAATTTCTTCCAATTCTTTTCTGCATTTCTTCACTAACTGCTCTTCTTCACTCTGAATATTGGAGAGTATCTTCTCATCGATACCAAGATGAATCATTTTTTCTGCATGATTTGATAAAGGATCTTTATTGGCCCAATATTCAATCAATTTACGATCAACATATCCAGGAGGATTTCCACTTATTGAGCCTAAGTACAAATCATCATGATGGTGAGCATGACCACAACCCCTCATAGTTTCCACATGTATTAGCGTTGGCCCACCACCCATAGTAGCAAATTCTCTTGCTACAGAAATTGATGCGAAGAATTGATCCGGATCTGATCCATCAATTGTCCATGATGGAATCCCTACAGCATATCCCTTGTCACCGAAGGTTTCAGCCCCCGATTGCTTTGAAGCAAACGTATCAAGTGCAATTTGGTTGTTCTGTATCATATAGCAGATTGGCAAACCTCTTACCCCAGCGAAGTTTATTGCTTCCCAGAATTCTCCACTACTACTACACCCTTCTCCAACTGGAGCAAAATGAAATCTTGGAATATTCATTTTTTTTGCTGATAGTGCTATTCCTGTTGTTGTAGCACTAGCTATGGGCAATGGGGCAGTAGGTGGAAGAATACCCTTTTCCCAGTTTCCTATATGCAAGTCCCTACCTCCACTATTGGGATTTCCACCATCCATGTATGACTCTGCCTTACCGACTTGAGCTAGCATTATCTCCAAGGGAGTCTGTCCCATTGCTAATGCAAGCCCAACATCTCTAATCATCGGAGCGACAATATCCGCTTTGTCGAATTGATCTTCTGGCAGATTAATTGCCTTTGTCAGAGGAGATGCACAAGCAACTATAGCTTCCTGCCATGTAGATCTGAATCCTTTACCGCCAAAATCTTGTCCATCATGAGTCTTCAAACCCTCAGAGAAAATTGACTTTAATTCCTCATCCAATAATCTAGTCCTAATCATCCAACGTTGCCAATCAATTCTATGTTGTGTAGTAATTGTGTACAAGTATCCTATTCTCCGCAAGCAGAGCTTTAGATCTGTGATTAATCTTGCTAATCTTCTAGAAAGGAAGGAAGTCCCCAATCTCATGGGGATAATTTCTATATCTCTCAATTCCGATAATTTAGGCTCAAGTGTCCTATTTGAGAGATTATTAAAAATCTCATCCAATAGTATTTTTGTATATTCATGAAATGCTTCCCCATTTAATTTATCAGGAAATTCTGCTTTAATCCAACAATCAGCAACTACTCCGAGATAACCATCATGCCTCTCAGCTACGAAAGTCATAAACCGCCTTTTGATTTCTTCAGAGTCAACCAATTTTTGGAATTCTAAAGCCCTTTCTGGATCCCAAAATACTCCCCTAATAGGAGGTAAATCAGACTGATTTTCCCCTATTTCTGTAGATAACTCAGGTTGAAATGCTAAATTATCTCCTTTTCCATCCATATCATCTCTTAGATTCACTTCATGATCTAAGTCCTCGAAGTCATACAATATCGATCTTTCCCATATCTCAACAGATCTAGACCTGCCTTGACCGGATGAAGATCTTTCAATGGTAAATCTGGCTCTTTTACCACAACCAATGCATTTTCTATCTAATTTATTCACTCCATCTCTTTTGGTTTTCCAAGTTTGATGCTTAGAGCAATCCGGACACTTCCAAATGCCCTGCCTTAACCGCGACATACCTATGCGAAGAATAACTAGTACAACAAATATTCGTTAACTAGCTATAAAGTTCACCACAATTTACTAAATATTTTTATTTTTTTATAAAATTTTGATATAAAACCACATTAAAACGGTTAACTACAGTCAATGATACCACTAATATTTAATAATATTATTATCTACAGTATCTGACCATTCATGAATTCCGCCACGGAGATTGTAGATATTTCCAGAAAAAATGCCTAGTTCAGAAAGAAATCGAGTTACTGCAGCGGATCTGAATCCACTTCTGCAATATACTACAATATCCTTATCTTTAGGGAGTTCTGAAACTCTGTCTGGTATCAATAAATGTTCTATTCTAAGATCAGTACCACTAATTCTTGTAATTTCTTCCTCATCAGCTCTCCTCACATCAAGAAGAAATGTATCCCAACCATTATTTTTTTTATTTTGATACTCAACTGGACTAATTTCTAACATATCAAATACTACCCTATTTTCATCTTGGCCAACATTAGGTCTATTAGAATTCGCGGAGAATTTCAATATTCTCATTTCCATAGTCAAAGCATCTAATGTTAGTAATTTACCTCTTAGTACCTCTCCAATCTCCAGTATAATCTTAATCGATTCTGTAGCCTGTATTGCCCCAATCATTCCAGGTAAAACCCCTAAAACTCCGGCCTCTTCACAATTTGGAGCTAGTTCAAGAGGCGGAGGAGAGGGAAATAAATCCCGATAATTTGGCCCATTTTTGTAATTAAAAGTAGAAACCTGCCCATCAAATCTATGAATACTTCCGAAAATCCAAGGAATTCCTAATTCTTCACAGATGTCCCCGATAATATATCTTGTTTCAAAATTATCAGTTCCATCAATCACTACATCAAATTCTCTCAATATCTCCAAAGCATTTTCATTATTTAGTCTAATATTCATAGGTATAACTTCAATTCTGGGATTTAAATCAGAAATTCTTGATGCGGCAGATTCTGCTTTAGATTCACCAATTCTTGAATTACTATGGATTATTTGTCTTTGTAGATTTGATAATTCAACCACATCATTATCTATAATTCCAATTCTACCCACTCCAACTGCTGCCAAATAAAGAAGTACTGGTGAGCCAAGACCACCTGCCCCAACTACAACTATTGAAGCATCTTTCAACTTCAGTTGCCCCTCTAACCCAACTTGTGGAAGATTCAAATGTCTGGAATATCTAGTAATCTCATTGCCATCAAGTGGTACATCCATGTTAATGCTACATCGCCTATACACATTTGCTCTTCGGTCATTTAATTCAAATTATAATCAATTAACAGTTTAATTATAGAAATTAAACAAGCAATTCTACCCCAAATTTTCACGAAAAAAATTGATTTTTCTGGAGAAACTTCAATCCTAGTGAAATATTTAATTATTCTAACCATAAAAAGTGTGTCTGAAGTAGGTTCAGTAATTCCTCTAATCTTTCTCTCCCAATCCGTCAAGAAACAAGAGCCAGATATTTTCCATAATAATTCAATTCCCGAATAAAGAAAAATATGCCCCCATAATACCCACTTAACAGAACTAATCCAACCAAAGGCGATATAAATCAAAATTAAAATATGGGTAGAAAAAAGTAAGTTAGCTATTAAAGATCTTGGTAATTTTACTTTTGTCTTACCTCTTCCAGCAATATAAAATTCAGAACGGCCCATGCTAATCTTGATTTTCCAACCATCTTTCCGCATCGATTGCAGATTGGCAACCCATTCCAGCAGCAGTGATTGCTTGCCGATATCTCTTATCGACTACATCACCAGCAGCAAAAACTCCTGGAACGCTGGTCATGGTATTTTCGACATTAATAATATATCCTTCATCGTCAGTAGCTAACTGACCATCCAAAAATTTGGTTATCGGTTTATGCCCAATAGCAATAAATGCACCACTGCACATAATTTCTTCTATTTCGCCATTTCTAGGATCTTCAAGTAAAGCTCCAGTTAATCCATTTTCATCAGATAGCCATTTCTTAATTGTTCTAAATTTTCTAATTTCAATTTTTGGATTGTTTAAAGCCCTATCAAACATTACTTTTGAAGACTTGAAAACGTCCCTTCTATGAATAATAGTAACTTTACTGGCAAATCTGGTAAGAAAAATGGCTTCTTCCATAGCCGAATCACCCCCTCCGACAACTATTATCTCTTCATCTTTGAAAAAGGCCCCATCACAAGTCGCACACGTGGAAATACCTCTGCCCCTTTGTTCATCTTCTCCTTCCGCCCCCAACCAAATTGCTTCAGCTCCAGTGCAAATAATAAGAGATTCAGCTTGGTATTCTATATCCTCAACCCATAAACGAAATGGCCTTTCAGTAAGATCAACACGCTCCACATTTTTATCCTGAACTTCTAGTCCAAATTTTTCTGCTTGCTCCCTCATTTCTAACATCATTGAGGGCCCTTCTACGCCGTTAGGATATCCTGGGAAATTCTCAACATCCGATGTCAACATTAATTGCCCACCCGACATATAACCAGCAAACATCAGGGGTTCTAGCAATGCTCTAGCAGTATAAAGGCCTGCAGTATATCCAGCAGGTCCCGAGCCTACTATGATTACTCTCTTCACGCCCGCACTCATATAACTTCGAACACTAACTATCACTTGAATATTCACAGAAATTATCATATGCACTCATGTAAAATTACAAAATAATAATATATCATTCCAAATCTCGAGATTTCATGCCTAAATTTTTGTATTCAGGAAACTACACTGCGGAAGGAGCTGCAGGATTACTAAGTGAAAGTGGAACAGCAAGACATGAAGAAGCTAAAAAAATAGCTAATTCCATGGGTGGAACTTTGGAAGCATACTACTGGTGTTATGGTGAGAAAGATTTCCTAATGATTCTAGATATTCCATCAGAATCAATGGCAATTAAATTTTCTTTAGCAATCGGTGCTTGGGGTGGTTTTCAAGGAAAATTAACACCCATAATTACCGTAGAACAGATGGATGAGGCAATTTCAACTGAACTACCAGAAATGCGCTTACCTGGCGATAAATAGTAGTTTTAGGATTATTCCTTCATTGTATATACAGCATTTACCGCAGATCTTGCGTGCGACTCAAGTCTGGAATCTATATGTTCAGCTTTTGCTCCCGGGCCAATGATACCGAGACCTATTGGCTTGTTATGTTTAATTTGTAAATCTATAATGGAATTTGTAACTGCTTGTCCAATTACTTGCCCGTGTTTTGTCTCCCCTTTTTCTATAATTCCAAGAACAACTGCTCCATCAATCGAGTCTTTTTTCAATGCTCTTTCAAGAGCTAATGGAGCTTCCATAGAACCCGGAATTTTGATAATATTCACAATCTCACATTTTCTAATTTTTGCCTCATCAATCGCATAATCTATCATTTTATTTGCTTCATCTTTATGGAATTCTCCACAAATAATCACTATTTTCATACTATTTTTCCCTCCTCATTATTGTCTGAACTATGGTTTGAGTCTGAGAGTCAATTTCGAGATTTACGAATTCCCCTACTCTTTTTTGACCAATGGTAGTAATTCGCAATGTCTCTGGAATAATATGTAAATAAAATGAATCAGTTGTAACCGTGCCAACGGTCAAAGATATTCCATCTACAGCGATATATCCCTTCTCCATAATGTAAGGTACAACATCTTCCACATTTTCAATAATTATATCTATTCCCTCTCCCTTATTCACAATTTCGAGTATACGGGCTTTAGTCATTACATGCCCCGATAAAATATGCCCACCCAATTCATCTCCAAATTTTAACGATCTTTCAATATTCACGATATCTCCTTCCTTTTTCATACTCATGGTTGTTCTCTGCAAAGTTTCACCGATCACATCAAAATCTACTATACTTCCATTGATAGAAACTACTGTCAGACAAACTCCGTCTATTGAAACACTAGCACCAATTACCAAATCTCCTAAAAATGCCTGTAAATCGATGGAAAAACTTCTCAATCCATTATTTTCATTAATTTTTATTATCTCAGCAGTTCCTGCGACTATTCCGGTAAACATCTAATCTTCCTCGTAAGGTCCACCTTCATTATTAGGCCACAAATCAAGAATTTTTGAGATAATCTTTCTAGTACCATCCAAATCATCGGATAAGCCATCAACTCTGATTATTCTCACAGATTTGAAACCATGTTTATCAAGACCGGATCTAACAGAATCAATAGAGTGTTTTTGATCGTACCCTAAGGCAATAATATCTGGTTTTATTTTTTCCAGAATCTTGAAAATTGGAGTGGATGGTGGATTTCCAACTATTGCAGAATCTACTGGCTTTAACCCTTTAACCATCCTACAGCGTAATTCATGACCAGTAATGGGCTCATGTTTTTGCTTTCTAACTGTATCATCATGGGCTACAACGACAATTAATTCATCACCAAGAGATTTAGCTTGCTCAACATAGTGCAAATGCCCAGCATGTAGGAGATCAAATACACCTACTGCCATTACTTTGGTCATTTCCAACTCCCCAATCATTATTACTCTAAGAATTCCATTATATCTTCACCGGTTATCATTGGAATATCATTTATTCTAGAATATTCTTTCGCACTATCTACTGAAAGAGCATTATCTCCTTCAGGTTCCAACATCTCAGCACCTATTGTACAAGGCAAAAGACCGGCAAGCCTAGCAATTGCGACAGCCAATTCAGTATGTCCCTGCCTAGACGAAAGGCCCCCTGGCGTTTCTCTACAAACTGGGATATGGCCCGGGGTTCTAAATTCAGAACCTAGACGCGCTCTAGCAACTTCTTTAGAAACACCAGATGATAACATTTCAGAAGCCAACTCGCCAAATCTCCTAGTGGTCAATGCACGATCCCTGTCCGTAATCCCAGTGTAGGTTTTTCTGTGATTCATAGATAGAGTAAATGCTGAACGCGAATCGTATTGTAAGTCGTTAGTGACTAAATTTTTCAACACAGGATTTTCTGAAATCAATGTTGGATGAGTATGAATGTCTTGTAACCAAGGAAGCCCAAATAAATCTCCAATTTCATCACCAATAGCCAAGAATAATAATCCTCCACAGTCTTTTCTTAATTTCCTTATTATCTCGGGATTTGTTACACTAGCAGGCCATAATAAATCGGTTTCACATTCTCTAAAATCGGAATCAAAAATCATTACTGGATTTCCCATTTTGAAAGCATTAATTGCCCTCTCCAAGTTAGGATGCATGCCTCGCGGAGGGGTCATTGATATCCATGTTTTTCGGTACTAGAAAAAATGATGTCTAAAGCCCTCTCGGATACTTGTTCAATATGAGGTCGATTTCAGCTCCCGTTCGAATTGATCTCGCAGGCGGCTGGACCGATGTTGGACCTTATCCCTATGATTATGGCGGAGAAGTAGTAAATTTCACTATAGATAAGAGAGTAACTGTTTCCAGAATAGATGAAAATAATTTAGACGATATTGAAATAAAATTTGATGTTCCAAGAGGGGCAGGATTAGGTACTAGCAGTGCAATGAATGTCGCTATAAATGCTATGAAATTTCCTAATTTAGATTCTCATAACATTGCTCAAAAAGCATTTGAAGATGAGTTGAAAAGTGGCAATATTTGTGGAAAGCAAGACCATTGGGCTTCCGCGCATGGCGGATTTCAGCACCTTCTCTTCATCGGCAAATCCGTAGAAATATTGCCATTTGAGCCAATGAAATCATCACTGAATTGGCTAAGAAAAAACATGATATTGGCATTCTCAGGAACTACTCGAGATTCAGGAAAATTACAGGAAGTAGTCTGGAAAAGATATGCCAATGGAGATGAACAGGTTATTAATGGACTTTCCAAAATTAGGTCTGCGACTAAATTGATGGCTAATGGGTTACAAGCCGACAGGAGGGACCTAATTGTCAAATCATTAAGAGAAGTTAGCAGAGGGGTGGATGAAATTAGTAGTGATATTCAAGGGCCATTCAAATCAGTAATCGATAATTTGGTTGAGAGTAATAAGGTTGTAGCATGGAAAGCTTTAGGTGCGGGAGGAGGTGGATGTTCAGCTCTATTATGTGCACCAAACCGTAGAAATGATGTAGTTTCCCATATTAATAATAACGGTTGGAAAATTATTGACTGGGATTATGACCATGCAGGAATTATTACAGATAATTGAATAATCAATAGATAAGACTCAAACCCTACGCTCATTCCGTTAGTCCGTGTTTAGCCGTAGAATGCCCCATTACATATTTTTCAGTATTATGTTGGTATTTTGTTTAGGTGTCACGAATACATTAGCTCAAAGTGAAGATAATACACAACCAAGTCTTTCGAATAACAATATGTTTTTTTGGGGCGATGAACAATTAGAAGAATGTTGGAATCATTTCGATGAGAACGAATCTACTGGATCATCAAGCGATGGTTATGGTGAGATTGAATTTCCCGAAGGTCAGATAGTAAGCGTGGAATTGACATGCAATTTTCAAGGCGAATTTTTAGAAAATCTGTACTTAGACAGCATTTCTGATAGTTTAGGGCCTAAATCTATTCAAATCCAAATGTCATTTCAAATTGATTCAGGAAACTGTAATGGAGGAAATGAATGCAAAGATCTCACAATATCACTTCTAAAAGGCGATACCCAAATTTCTCAGTATACCGAATCAGTAAACAATGTAAATAATGGCCAGGATTTCAGTCTCATTTGGAATATTGAAGTAAATGAATCAATTTCCATATGGAATAAAAGCTCCGAAGAACCAACCTTTAAAATCGAATATTCCGCACCTCCAGTCAATAATATTCAATGTAATTCCCCAATTCCTATTCCCGGTTCAGATTGTACAGGAAATTTCAGAATGTATTTTTCAAATAATCAAGAAAATCTAGAAGTAAAAGCTGAATTTCCAATAATAAACAACTTTGAACAAAATTCATCAAATTCTGAAGTTATAGCATTAAGTTCTACAGTCTTCTTTATTCCATTTTTTCTAGTGATCGCAATTTTAGTTTCTGTAATGATCAGAGAAAACTGGAATGAGAACTTCTTCCCAGCATCAAAAGGACAAGCCGCCGATAAATCCTTGAGTTCCTACAGCAGAATAAATGCAATAATTCAATCAAAAATATATGATCCCGTCACAAGAATGCCAGAATACTTCATTAATGCTAAGGAAGAATGGAAGGCAGGTTCAAATTTATCTGACAGTAGAATTAGAAGATATGTTTCATTATCAATACTTTACACCGCTCAAGGACTGCCATGGGGGTTTACTTCCGTAGCATTTGCCGCTTTCTTAGTAGATAACGGTTCAAGCGCCGATGATGTTGCTGCTTTGTTTGCACTGGTAGCTCTTCCCTGGACTTTCAAATTTATTTGGGGCCCAATGATAGATGTAATTCAAATTCCAAGCTACGGTAGGAGGAGGCCTTGGGTACTTTTCGCCCAGACAGGGATGATAATCACATTAGGCTTCTTACTATTCATACCAGATTTTAATGAATCTCTTTCCTTAGTAACTACTGTTTTATTTATTCATAATTTATTTGCTTCACTACAAGATGTTAGTGTCGACGCTCTAGCAGTAGATATCCTTCAACCCGAAGAAGTAGGGACCGCTAATGGATTCATGTTTGCATCCAAGAGGTTTGGGATAATTGCTGGAGGTGGGATATTAGGCTTACTGGTTGTTCCCTTCGGAATTAAGACTGTAATAGCTATTCAATTGCCATTATTATTTCTAATAATGTTGATGCCACTATTTCTAAGAGAAAATCCAGGAGATAAACTATTTCCATGGAATGAAAAAGTCGAAATTAAAAATATCCAAAAAACACAATCTAGTCTTGATTCAGATAATGAAAATTTTCTCGATAAGGTAAAAAATATAATTACGGCATTCTCCATAAAATCACCATTTATTTTCATATTCATCTGCCTTTTAGGAGAATTTTGGTACTTTATTGATCCAATAATTATTGAGATATTTATCGAAGATTCGGGATGGACTCAGTCAGAATACAATTTCATTATGGGAATACTAGTTGTGTTTGCAGTGATGATTGGTCAACTGGTTGGTGGATTCATGGGCGATATCTATGGCACCAGAGAACTTGCAATGTTGGGATTCACTCTTCTAGCTCTAGCTAATGCAGGAATTGGTTTACTTAGTAATTACTGGATGAATAAATATGTAATGATTTTCTTTTTGGTTATCAGAGGGTTTATTGTAGGATTTGCAATTATCAATATGATTGCTGTAGCAATGAGATTAACTTACAGTAAAGCAGGAGGGTCACAATTTACTGCGTACATGTCAATGCTCAATTTATCTGCTGTCATCGGGTATAAATTTACAGATTATATGATAGAAATTTTCGATTTCGTAACCTGTATGTATATTGGCGGAGCTTTCACACTAATTTCAGTTATTTTATTGGTTTTTATTGATGTAGATCAGACAGATAGAGAGTTAGAAGGTAAGATTCAGAATTTTGAACAAGATGGTGATTTGGGAGAAACACCAATCTTTAGGGACGAGGGAGGTGGAGTAACTGCTCCAACTACATGAATTATTTAATAAAATAGACTCAGAATTTATCGTATTCTCCCAAACGATTTGTCCTTATTGTGATTTAGCCGAGAGGACACTAAAAAATAATAATCTCACTTTTGAGGTCGTCAATCTTGATTATGAGGGAGATTTACGTTCAAAAATTGTGAAAGAAACTGGTCACAGGACCGTACCAATGATATTCGATTTGAGAGGTAGAAATCCAGTTTTCGTTGGAGGATCCGATAATTTATTGGATTATCTTTAGAGTGACCAAGAATATGTAATCGCTCCAGCAATAATTATTCTTAAATTAGAATTACCAGTAAAAGTCGCTGTCAAAGTATACTCTTCAGTTGGATATTCAATTGAGCCAATTACACCCTTTTCACTTGCCCCTGGTCCCCAAATCTTTGTGATAACCGAACTCGAGAGATGATCCCGCAAAGTCAATGTAATTGATGAGGAGCCACTTCCACATTCTACATCATAAAAGTAAACCATTTCATTCCATTCACCATCATTAGGATGATTTTCTACGAAGAAAGAGTCTCTAATCTCGAAATCTATGCCCGATTCTACCCATGAACCATTGTATAAATCACCTCCTCTAACAAAGAAAACTTCTCCAGTGTGATTTGTACCATAATCGGCCAATTGCATTCTTAGTTGGTCAACACCATCTTTATTTTTCCAAATAAATGATCTGAAGAATTTCAGGCTTATATCAAATTCATAATCAATTTTTGACCCATCAGTAGAACTAGCCGAGACAGTAGCTGCCCCGCCCTCAATGCCTATTACATTTGCAGACCATTGCTTAGTAAAAAGTGAAAAAGTCCAAGAATTTGATTTTGTAAAGGGGAATGACAAAACATTTTGTGGAATGCCATTTTCGAATGTACTCAAATTAGTATGAGTCATTCTTCCAAGGAACGGATTATGATTCAATACTGAATGACGTTTAGCTTCAGTAAGGCTAGATATGGCCAACATATATGCTGTTCCATCCTCCTCTTCATCGCTTGCTACTACCAGACGAGCAGTATCATCACTGTAATCGGGCGTCGAGAATGTATAAAGCCACCAATCTCCAACATTCCAAGTTGGAACTTCTAAGTCATTATCGCCCTCACCTTTATCATCATCAGAGCCCAAGCAACCACTAATTGATGATAACAAAATTAGAACCGTAAAAATGACTCCATTGTTTAACTGCATGATTGACCGTGTCGACCCTTAGTCAAGAGATTGACGCATAATCGTTCGCCTAAATCAATCCAGTCAAAGTCAGTCCAGGTGCTATCACTACTGCAACAATTGACATCAGTTTAATTAAAATATTCAATGAAGGTCCACTTGTATCTTTAAATGGATCTCCAATAGTATCTCCAATCACCGCTGCATCATGAGAAGAATCGCCTTTTTGTGAACCATCAATATGTCCCTGCTCAATTGCTTTCTTTGCATTATCCCAAGCACCGCCAGCATTAGCCATGAATAAGGCCATTAGAACTCCAGTAACCAATGATCCCGCAAGTAATCCTCCAAGGGCTGCAGAACCAAGAATAAAACCAACAACTACTGGTGCGAATACTGCAGTAAGTCCCGGAGCTACCATTTCTTTCAGTGCAGCTTGAGTAGAAATATCGACGCATGTCTTCGAATCAGGTTTGACACCTTCTCGACCTTCCAATAATCCATCAATCTCTCTAAATTGCCTTCTAATTTCTTCGACCATTTCACTTGCTGCCTTTCCTACGGATGTCATTGTCATTGCTGCAACTACAAAAGGCAAAGCTCCACCTATCAACAATCCCACAACGACTAACGGATCAGTAAGTGTTAGTTGATTTGCTTGCAATCCAGCTGCAGTTGCGTAAGCTGCAAATAATGCCAAAGCAGTTAGGGCAGCACTCCCAATTGCAAATCCTTTACCAATAGCAGCTGTTGTATTTCCTATACTATCCAATCCATCTGTAATTTCTCTTACTTCAGGCCCTAACTCACTCATCTCCGAAATACCACCAGCATTATCAGCTACTGGACCATATGCGTCTACTGTCATAGTTACTCCTACAGTAGCTAGCATGCCCATTGCAGCCATTGCGATTCCATACAATCCATGAGTCGATGTTGAGTTATCCGGCAAAGTCATGATATGGTTGGCTGCAAAGATTCCACCTGCAATGAGAATAATTGGTAAAAATGTAGACATCATGCCAACAGAAAGTCCAGCAATTGCATTGGTGGCTGGGCCCGTCTGACTCATTTTTCCTATATGCGGTATTGCTTTGGGTTTAATTCCAAAAACATCTTCAATTCCAGTATAATATTCTGTAACTAGGCCAATTAAGATTCCAACTAATGAACCCACTATTACTGCAATCATTGGCTCAGTCCCGGTTTCTAATCCGAGAATATCAATTCCTAGCCAACCTACTAACCAAAACAATCCCGCGGCAATAAATGTCGTATTTCTCAATGCGGCAGCAGGATCGCCAGATTTTAGTAAATTCATGCTAAATACTCCAATTATAGATGCACCATAGCCCACTAGACCCAAGAAAATTGGAAGAATTATATAGTGAGATGACATATCTGAAGAAGCTTGTGCAATTACCATTGCAGCTATTATTGAACCAACAAATGACTCGAATATGTCAGCACCCATTCCTGCAACATCTCCTACATTATCGCCAACGTTATCGGCAATAACTCCAGGATTTCTTGGGTCATCTTCT
>DAJW01000042.1:0-13665 GCA_002496485.1 Euryarchaeota archaeon UBA36 | reverse complement strand
TCTTGGGTCATCTTCTGGAATTCCCGCCTCAACTTTTCCTACTAAATCCGCTCCAACATCCGCAGCCTTAGTATAAATTCCACCACCGACTCTAGCAAATAATGCAATTGATGATGCACCCATTCCAAATCCTGCTATATTCTGAACCTCATCTCCTGTTCCCAGCCAAAGCGACATTATTGAAATCCCTAAAAGTCCAAGTCCACCCACTGATAGACCCATCACAGCTCCACCATTGTATGATACCTCAAGAGCTGACGCCTGCCCTCCATCTGAAGCCGCCATTGCTGTTCTTCCATTCGCGGATGTAGCAGCTCTCATTCCAATAAATCCAGCCATAACTGAAGCTGCTGCTCCTGCTAGAAATGCTCCAACAGTTTCAATACTAGTATCTGGATTAATAAATAATAATCCTGCAACTATCACTATAAAAATAGCCAGATATCTGTACTCAGCAAACAAAAATGCCATTGCACCTTCTCTAATTTGCTGTGTTATATCTGCTACTGTAGTATTTTCTATCTTTATTTTCTCTATTTGAGAGTACAGAAACGCTGCAATTGCGAGACCAATTACTGCGGTTCCAGCTGCCAAAAGCGGTATTTCATCTATCATCTTGTCACCAAACTGCTTCGGCGACCTAAGTTCCCTATTTAATTCAAATCCACGATTTTTGTAGAAGATGCAAATCTAAATTCCCTACGGTCATGCACCGCAGAGTTTCTCATTGTACCAAATTTCATACAGTAAGTAGAAATTTACACTCTAATTCCACGCTTTAGTTATCTCGAGGGGCAAGACTTTGAAAGGCACTCCCCATACCGTTATCCACACATGGTAGACAAGCAGTTAATTTTGGATTCTGTAGGTCCAGTTCAGGCAGTCCTCGATGCACACGATGGTGTTGTAAATGTAGTTGATACTACTGATGGTGTAATTATGATTTCATTAGAGGGTGGCTGCACAGGCTGCAGTGCAACTCCAATGACCGCAATGCAAATCTACTATTCACTTATGAAATTAGATGAAGTTGAGGATGTAGTATTCGTTAATGGGGAGTTACCTGCATATATGCGTGCATTTATTGATGACAAGCTAAATTCAGAATGACTGTATCGATTCTACTACTTTTTCTTTAGTTTTGGATATGATCCCTTTTGGATTTCAGTTCCCTTAATATTCATAATAGAAGCTATGGCCACTATTATGGAAATTACTGCAAAGGGCCTAGCAATATTTCTTGATCCCCATAGCTCGCCACCAGAATAATGAACAACAAATAGAAGAAAAGATGAAGATATGCAGATGAATGCAATAATTCTCTGTGTCAGAATTTCATTTTGTGTTGTTTTTGAAAGAGTCCCAATTGACATCCAGAGTATCATTGCAATTCCACACATCCCTAATGAAAAACTCTCTAGCATCCCAACCAAGTCCATATCCTGACGAGTGAGAACTAGCTTGTGTAGGTTTCCCGATAACATACTCTATATGGAATAAATAATTTCCACAATCATGGTTGGAATTAGGCCAAGGTCTCGATGGTCCAATAGGGATGATTCATCTTACAAAGTAGATCGCGATGACTCCGAATTACCATCAAAATTATTCAGTAGTAAAAAATCTAACACTCAAAATAATAAGTTTAAGACGAATTATTCTACTACAAAAAAATTTGCAGGATCTAAACTATTTTTAATTTCTCAACTATCCGGTGTCACGTTTTTAGTCATCTTCTTTTCAGGATTAAATAATACATCACCCGATTTTACATACATATCTTTTTTTGGAATAAAATGGAAATCGGGTTCAGATGTACTTATTTTACTTATTTCTGTGGGAATGATATATATTTTGACTTTTTTTAGAATATTAATCTCAGGTAGAGTCCCGAAGAAGAGGAAAAAGAAAACGCGAAATCGGTTTATAATTCTCATTCTGATTACACTATACATCTATAGGAATTATAATTAAAATTAGAGTAATACACTTGAATCTGGACGCCTTCGCATAGTTAGAATTGTATGCATCCAGCTGGAAGATTAATGATAGTTTTTGGAATAATATTACTTTTCGGAAGTGTTGCAGTTATTTTATTTGATCTCGAAATTTCCGTAGGAGATTCAGAACAATCTATGGTCGAAGAGGATCCAATTTTTGATTTCTCAGGACAAAATGGTAATATTACATTTAATTCAGAAAATGATGAAAATATTATTGGATGGAGATTGTATGTACTCGGAAATTATATCGATAGCGATAATAACTCTAAATGGGATTCATGTGAGGAACTAGAGGTTTTTATCTGGATTCAAGGCTCCGAAAAACCAGCAGAATTAGATGATAAAGAGAACATTTTCCGACCTACATGCGACGTTAATAATACTCGTCAAGATCTATCCGATTTCGCACTTGTTTATTCTGGAGATATTTGCTTTAACTCATCCACTCCTCCTTCTCCAATCTGCAGCGACGGCAATTATTCATTAGAATCCAATTCTTTTGTCCGCTTGGTAAAAGAAGAACAAAATATTGAAACTCAAAAATCCATTTCAGAGAAAATAATAGAATATTTACTGAGTGGATATGTAACACTATGTATTTCTCCGATTTTTTTACTATTAGGACTCATAATAGGGTCAAGTTTAGATGACGATAATACAAAAAAGAAAGGGCCCAAGGTAGCATCCGGACCACAAGCTGAGTGGCGAGCTTACTCCTTAGCACAATCCGAAAGAGGTTCAGATGGTCTTGCCAAATCATTTGGAAGACACCTTAAAACAAGGAAAAGACAAATGACGGGTAAGTCTAGAAAGGGAAATTTAAGAGGCGGGGTTCACAAAGGTGGTGGATTATTCCTTGGTGGATGGACAGAAGAAGACTCAAATGCAGAATACAAGAAAAAGGTAGAGGATAGAAGAAAATAATAGTCAAAATAGCTGATAAATCATCCCTGAAATCCCCAATATCACAATGACAACTATTGCTTTCCTCAAGATACCGAATATAGAATCTAACATCATTCCACTATATGATTCTCTATTCTTCCTCACATATATTCGAGAAATTTCCCCACCTTCATCTTCCATGTCAATACCCCGTTAATCAATTAATTCCGCATCGAAAACTGGAATTTCTTCCATTTTATGAAGATTAGAATTTCTAAATTTAAGATATATCTTCATTACTTCTTTTTGTCTATCGTTTAAATCCTCTGAAATACTCTCAGGTTGTTCCATGGCCCACTCTAACTCTTCATAACTGGCACCAATTTGATCCTCATCAGTTCTACCATCATCCCATAGTCCATCAGTAGGCGGAGCATCCCTAATTTCTTCAATAATTCCAAGCGATTCGGAAATCAAATATATTTCAGTCTTGTACAAATCCGCTATTGGAGAAATATCTACTCCGCCGTCTCCGTACTTTGTATAGAATCCAACCCCAAAATCTTCAACCTTATTCCCAGTACCTACTACAATACCATTATTTGAAGCCGAAATAGCATATAATGCGGCCATTCTAATCCTCGCCCTAGAATTTGCTCTAGCAAGATTGGTAATTTTTTCGCCTCCAAGGTCCGCATCAATAAATGTATCAAAAGTTTGAGTCAGATCAAATTCCTTCCCAATCACATTATCAAAATTAGAGATTAACCAATCAATATGCATTTTAGAAAGATTTCTTTGTGATTCAGCTTGGTGAATTGGCATGTTTAGAACTATGGTATTGATTCCAGTTTTAGCGCACAATGTTGATGTCACAGCCGAATCAATACCTCCTGAAACCCCAATAACTAGAGAAGAGATACTATTCTCAATTGCATAATCAGAAATCCACTTAACTATTCTATCTATTAGGCTAATTTTTTTACCCATTAAAATCAATCCTAGTGACAAGCTTCCCCATATTTCTTGAGTCTCCAATAATTGTAAGGCCAGGGAGTAAGAAATCCTACAATTAACATAAATGGAATAGCAATAGGCATCAATCCAAGCTCACCTTTAGTAAATAGTAAATCAGTTATTTCCATAGCTATTTCCATCATCAACATAGATATGAAAGACATCCCTAGTGCCGTTGAAAGTGCATTCCTGAAATCCATCTGACCCCTAATCAATATTGCAGTTTCAAGCATTATTGATGTAATCAAGCCGTTAATCAATGGTAATATAGCATAGAAATACCATATCCTTGAGTATAACTCTAAGCCCGCAGTAATTCCGGAAATAGAATAATATGCTAGAGTTCCAAATTCCCCAATAGAGCAACCTATAAGACACCATTTTGTATTATGCGCAGATTGCCTCCAAACACTCTTATCTCTCCAGTTAAATTTGACCGAAACTCCTTCAACTTTATACCCCAAATCTATTATCGCATTGACCAATTTATCTCTAGAGGGAATTCCTATACTATCATCGTTATAGGAAAATTCAGCTATTCCTAATTCATGTGAAACTTCAACTGCTTTAATCCCACTAAAATTTCTAATAGCAAACTGAACTTTATTCGAACAGCCATCACAAGTCATCCCCTCAATATTGATTGAGTTAACTTGACTCATAATATAGCGACTTCGTCGAGATTTTTTAATGTCTGTAATTTATACTTCGTATATTGTTGAATGGTCACCTTCAAGACAATTACTAATCTCGGCGGATGCATGGTCGTTCCGAAGTCAACTAAAAATCTTGACCCAGTCTCACTAGAGACATATCTAATCGAGCTTTGGCAAGAGGAAAAGACATTCGAAAAATCAATAGATTCTCGTAGAGAAAATAACTCTCCATTTACATTTCTAGAAGGTCCACCTACTGCCAATGGAAAACCTGGCATTCATCATGTTATATCACGCCTATTCAAAGATATGGTATGTAGGTGGAAAACTATGGAAGGGCACATTGTCGAGAGAAAGGCTGGTTGGGATACACATGGATTGCCAGTTGAAATCGAAGTTCAAAAGCAGCTCAACCTGATGTCTAATGAGGCAATAGAAAAATTTGGAATGGAAAAATTCAATAAAAAATGCAAGGAAAGTGTTTGGACTTACGAAGAGGCGTGGAGAGAGATGACTGAGAGAATGGCCTTCTGGGTGGATATGGATAATCCTTACGTGACATTACATGATGAATTTATTGAATCAGCTTGGTGGTCACTTAAACAGATGTTCGATAAGGGCTTACTGTTCAGGGGCCATAAAGTCCTTCCATATTGCCCACAAACAGGTACAAGCTATTCGAGTCATGAAGTAGCCCTTGGATACAAGGAAGTAGCAGAACCCGCAGTCTACGTTAAATTTGAATTAGAAAATATAGATGCTTCAATTCTAGCCTGGACCACTACTCCTTGGACATTACCGGGAAATGTAGGTTTAGCTGTAGGTCCAGAAGTAACATATTGTAAAGTAAGAATTACCCATCTACCTTCAGATTCTTGGGAAGGGAGGGGTGGAGCCGAGATTGGTGAACAGCTCATTCTTGCTAAGGATTTAATGAACGATGTCCTGAGGCATCATGTAGAAGTTATTGAAGAATTTCCAGGATCAAAATTAGTTGGAGAATCATACAAACCGTTATTTCCGGGAGCTATAGATGGATCAGATTCCAAAAGTGCTTGGACAGTAGTTTCTGCTGATTTTGTTACCACAAGTGACGGAACAGGAGTAGTGCACACTGCAGTGATGTATGGTGAAGATGACTACAAACTAGGAATGGACGTAGGTTTCCCCGCGCAGCATACTGTAGGGATGGATGGATCTTTTGTTGATGGAGTGCATGCAGATTTAGATGGTAGATATGTGAAAGAGTGCGATGATGTAATAATTAATCTGTTAACTGAACAGGGAAAATTATACAGGGAACATATCTATACTCACGATTATCCACATTGTTGGAGGACCGATCACCCACTTCTGTATTATGCAATGGACAGCTGGTTTGTAAGGATGACCGAGGTTAAAGAGCAGATTTTAGAACATAATTCTAATGTTGAATGGGCGCCAGAATGGACTGGAACTAAAAGAATGGGTGAATGGTTATCAAACATAAAAGACTGGGCAATTAGTAGAGAGAGATATTGGGGGACCCCATTACCGGTATGGATATGTTCTGAATGTGGAAATGAACATTGTGTTGGTAGCATAGAAGAAATGAAGTCAATGAAAACCCAATCTTCCCCCATGCCTCCAGAATTACACAGACCATATGTAGATGATGTTGTATTACATTGTCCTGAAGTTGGATGTTCAGGTAAAATGAAAAGAGAGCCTTATGTAATGGATTGTTGGTTTGACTCAGGTTGCGCATCATTTGCACAGTGGCATTATCCATTCAAAAATGAAGACAAATTTTCAGGTTCATTTCCTGTAGATTACATATGCGAAGCGGTTGACCAGACAAGGGGTTGGTTCTATTCACTATTGGCAGTTGCTACAACAGTCTTCAATCAACAGTGCTTTAATAGCTGCTTATCCTTAGGTCATATCCTAGATAAGGATGGCAAAAAAATGAGTAAATCCAAGGGTAATGTCGTTAATCCATGGGATCATTTCAACAAAGAAGGTGCGGATCCAATTAGATGGTATATGACGACACAAAGTGCCCCCTGGTCCCCTACAAACTTTGATCCAAATGGAGTTAGAGAATCTTACGCTAAGATGTTCCTAACTCTTTGGAATGTCTATAAATTTCACGCTGACTATGCCGCTTTAGATGGTTTTGATCCAGAAGATGAATCTGGGTTTATCGAAATTAATTCTAGGTCCTCACTAGATAAGTGGATTCTTTCAAAAGTCACTCAAGTGGCTGACGAATATCATAATCATTTCGTATCTTGGGATTTCCACAAAGCTGGGAGGGCCTTAGAGAAATTTGTGATAAATGATCTCTCTAATTGGTATGTAAGGAGATCTAGAAGGAGGCTATGGGAAGAATCCGATAGTACCGATAAAAGGGCATGTCAGCACACTCTCCATGAAGTAATTCTAATTGTAACTAGACTAATGGCGCCCGTATCACCATTTATGTCTGATGAAATACATAGAGGATTGACAGGCATATCCGTCCACCTCGCTGATTGGCCTACTGGCTCTTCAATAGTAGAACGAAATTTACCACCAAGAGATACTTCTCTAGAAGAAGAAATGTCCCTAGTTAGAAATCTCGCAGAAACTGGTAGAAGAATCAGAGTTGAACAAGATAGAAGGCAAAGACTTCCTTGCAGGTCTGGATGGATTGTCGGTGGACCCAAGATTACTCAATTCAAAGAAATCTTGGCCGACGAATTAAATGTGGAAAATTTGATGACTGAGGAAGATTTAGATTCTTTCCAAAAAATCATTATTGCTCCGAATAGAAAATCACTCGGTGCAAAATGTAGAGCAGATTTACCTACAGTTTTGTCGGAACTGGAAGCCATTGATGCCGAATCATTCCTTTTAGAAATAGAAGCAGGAATTGCAGCCATAGGCGGATATGAAATCGAAATGAGTGATATAGAAATTAGAAGAGTAGAAAAAGATGGTTTCGCGGCATCAACTATTACTCTCGAAGAAGGAGATATTTCTCTGGTCTTAGATATGGAGAGAGATGATGATTTACTTTCCAAAGGACTTGCCAGAGATATAATCAGAAGAGTCCAAGCAAAAAGAAAGGATTTAGATTTAGATATTGAGTCAAAAATTTCACTATCTGTTTGGATAGAAGGATTAGAGCTATTCGATGTAGATTGGGAGCACATTAAAATAGAAACTAGAACCGAAAATGGTTCATTAAATGTAGAAAAACCTAGAGAAACATCTGACTCATTTTTGGTTGATGGAACTAAAGTATATTTCCATATTGATAATAATTAGATTTCATAATTAATGCAATCCAGAACTCATTTAATTACCAAAAATTATCTGCAATAGGTCTATATGAAATTGGAATTAGTAATTCCACTCCAAAAAGAGGATCCGGATCTGTAGAATCGTGATAAGCTATGAAAGAACCACCATCAGGCAAAATTCCCATACTTGCAAAGTCAAATCTGATATCATTTCCAGCCCCAGATGTTGAATCCAAATCTCCAAGTCCAAGATAAGTTATCGAGTCAAATTCCAAACTTTCCGAATATTCTCTAACATGAAATGCAACATCAACATCTGGACCCGTAGAACTTTGAAACCTAACATTAAGTACAAATAAATCGTGTTCTCCGTTTGAATGATATTCCCATTCCTCTATTTCAGAATTTGATTCTAAACCGAACAATTCCGTAAAATTGTATGATTCAATAATCCAATTTTCACCACCATCCAAAGAAATCATGTGTTTCAATCCTGCAGAAATTTCATCATCTACCGTTACACAATGTAATGTAGCTGAAGAGTCAAATGAACAATACTCAGATGGTAGCGAAGAGCCATTAGATGTAGTTCCTGTCCACCAATTTAGTGTAGTGTCTAGGTATGCATCTCTTCCATCAATAAAATAGTTGGGAAAATACAAGCCACCAGATGGAACGGGAAAAGCCCGCATCTCTTTGTGAGGCTTCGTATAATCCCATGATACTTCAAGCTCTTCTGGATTCAAATCTACTTCATAAATATCTAGATTCTCATCTCTGTCTGGGAAATTGAAAAAGTCATAATTTAATCCGTCTGTAGAGATTTGACCACCAATATTTTGCACTTGGTGCCAAAAATTTGAGATTACCAAACTAGCCCACGGGCCACTACCATAAATTCCACCAGTAATAGGGCCAACAACTTCAACTTGCCATGATCTATCATAGAAAGGCTCCGGAGTTCTATTGAAGCACCAAGACCATTCACCCTCTTCGGCATTGTAAAAGAATGCGTAGAATTGATCAGCCCCGCTGGTGCTAGGATATGGGAACCAACCCATTGCAATGATATCACCATTAGTAGCTTGAACAATACTTCCTTCTCCCAAACCCTCTTGACCAGGTACTGTTGGCTTAGGCTCCAAACAACCGATTTGTGAAAAAATACTCGGCCGATATTCATTCCATGTATGGCCCCTGTCTTCAGACCAGGTTGGATATTCGCCGCCAAAATTTAGAATCCATCCTTCCTTAGTGGCAGCGAGATAATGCTCGCAACAGTTTCCACCATGAGCATTCCCAAAAATCGCCCAGCTTGCATTATCACAATAATTATCATCACACATTGTGAAATTTCGTGCATCATCATGAGATAGAGGAGATTCAATTAGATAATACTCATTTTCCCATAAAATTTGATCTTCTTGATCTTCGTATATTGGACCTAAATTCAAGCAGCCAGAAAGATAAAATGAAATTACGATTAAAATAGAACCAAATGTATTCGAGGATAATCGATTCATATATTCCCGAACGCATAATACACTTTGGATTTTCCATCTCCAAGATTCAAATCATCCAATCTTCCAACTTGTACCATCTTCTCCATCTTCAATACTAATTCCCATTTTTTTCAACTCATCACGAATGTCATCAGCTCTATCCCAATCTTTATTTTTTCGTGCTTTATCTCTTTCAACGAGAAATTCTTCTACTATCTCAGCAATACCTTCCCTTGCCATCCTATTCCTCTTAGACTCGTCCAAAAGCTCATCCTTAGAAGGAAGAAGACCTAGGATACATCCTGCATATTTTTCTAACCAATCTTCCACTCCTAAGCCACGATTACTGGAAATGACTTTTTGAACTTCTATTATTGCACCTCTGGAGTTAAAATCATCATCCATGGCACTTTCAAAGCTTTTTCCACAACTAGCCAGATCAATGTCAACTTGAATTTCATTAGAAAAAGAATCGACATATGCCGAAATCAATTTCTGATGATGTTTCGCTGCATCTTCCAAGAACTCTGGAGTCAAATCAATTGGACTCCTGTACGGGATACTCAACAGAGCGTATCGTAATTCCAATGGAGAATATTTCTCAAATGTATCTCTAACTGTCCAGAAATTACCTAAACTCTTACTCATTTTTTCACCATTAATATTCACAAAACCATTATGCATCCAATAATTTACTACAGGCTCTACGCCAGTGCAACATTCGGATTGAAAAATCTCGGCTTCATGGTGAGGAAATCTCAAGTCATGCCCTCCACCGTGGATATCAAATTGATTCCCGAAGTGCTTCAAAGACATGGCTGAACACTCAATATGCCATCCAGGCCGACCCTTGCCCCACGGACTTTCCCAATATGGCTCACCCGATTTCGCTAATTTCCAAAGAGCGAAATCTCGATGATTCTTCTTCCCTGAACCAGTGTCTACCACCCTTCCACCAGCACCAGCTCTAACCATTTCAAGTGTCTGACCTGTTAATTGACCATATTTCTCTGGAGCAGAATCTATTTCGAAATACACACCATCTTTGGAAGAATATGCATTCCCCCTCTTTACTAATTCAGAAATCATCTCGATTATTTCCGGAATAGTTTGCGTTACCCTAGGGTAATGATCTGCTCTGAGAACATTCATCTTATCCATAACTTCGAAAAATTCATCAATATTTCTTTGAGAAATAAGAGTATAGTCAACATTTTCAGCGATCGAAACTGTAATTATTTTATCATCAATATCTGTAAAATTTTGTACATAGTTTACTTCATAACCTCTGTATTCCAACCATCGATGAACAACATCAAATGATAAGTAACATCTTGCATGTCCCAGATGACTTTTTGAGTATGGAGTAATGCCACAAACATACATTCCAACTTTACCTGATTCTAGAGACTTGAAAACTCTCTTTTTCCGAGTTTTTGTATCATAGACTCTGAGTACCATATGTTAACGGTATGGAGTGACAAATTTCAACTTCGCGCCGCTTCTATTAGTGCAGCGAATAAAGGTAGATGCTCAATTCTTTCTGGATGCCATTGAACACCTAAGAAGAATTTCAGGTTCGGATTCTCTACTGCTTCTATCAAATTGTCATGTTCAGAGTATCCAGTTATTCTTAGACTGCCCGCATCAGCGACGCCTTGATGATGATAAGAATTCACATCTATAATCTCACCCATCAAATTCTCCAGTAGTGAATTTTTTTCTACACAAACCTTGTGTTCAGAAGATTCTCCCCAATATTTTCCGTGCTGCTTAAAATCATCCGTGGAATCTAGATGTTGATACATATATCCGCCGTGCAATACGCTCATTAGTTGCATGCCCCTACAAATCCCTAAAATAGGAATATTTCTATTCATAGCCTCTTTTACAATCCTGAATTCTGAATCATCTTGTTCCATAGAATAGTCAATACTACCATTCACTTCATGCCCATAGCTGGAAGGATCTAAATCCGGGCCACCGGAAATAATTAGCGCATCTATCAGTTCAATAATTTCTTCAGAATTTTCACTCGGTGGGATAATTAACGGAATCCCACCAACTGCTTCAACTATGTCAATATAATCCTTAGGCAATAGGGCGCATTCAGACTCCATATTTGCATAACTAGCATTAGTTATAGGACATGATATACCAACAATAATCCCCATTTTTAAACCTCATTAATCCAACACTGCATCTACTGAAAGTCTAGCAAATCTGAATGATTTTATTCCTATTATAATAAAAAAAACTCCCGATATTATCAGAATTAAATGAGAAGAAATTGCTAGATTGGACATTTCATTATCAATAGGAAAAACTCTCACACCACCCAAAATCATGACTAGTGCCAATGCCATCGATGCATGCATGTAATGGTGCCTATTCTCTTCATTCCAAATACTTAGAAGCCCAAGAACAAATAATATAATTCCAAAAAAGGCAGGTATCATTGCTGTAATTGATGGATTTTCAGAAGTTTGCAAGAAATAAGCTATTAACCCCCAAATGACTAATATTAATCCATTTATCATCGCAATTTGTGGTACGCTAAATCCTAGGATATTGTATTGAGTACTCATATTTCTTCCCGTCACTACTTTGTATTTTATGTTACTCAACAGAAACTCCAGCATGAATCTCCTCATCCCGTTTCTTGATTTGCTCCCATAATATTTCTGCGACATCAAGAACTTCCATTTCAGAACCAACAGAATCTAGACCATCTTTTACCATTATTGAGCAAAATGGACAACCTACGGCTACAGTATCACAACCTGTTTCAGCCAATTCCTTAGCCCTAATTTCATTCACCCTCTTGTCAGGTTCTTCTTCCATCCACATTTGTGCTCCGCCCGCTCCACAACAGAATGAATCCCTACCGTGCCTTTCCGGCTCTTTATCTACTCCACTAATAACGTTTCGCGGCTCATCAATTATGCCACCAATTCGTCCTAGATAGCAAGGATCATGGAATGTAATGGTTCTATCTCTTTCAGTCTCTACCTCACTAAGATAGGGTAAACTACCTTCTTCTTGTAATTTTGCTAAAATTTCAGAATGATGAAAAACTTCCAACTTATCTCCACCGTAATCTGCATACTCTTTTCCTAGAGTATGAAAACAATGTGGACATGATGCGACGATTCTCTTGACTCCCAACTCTTGAAATGTCATCATATTTGTTTCTGCTAACATTTGGAACAGGTACTCATTACCCGCTCTTCTAGCTGGATCGCCAGAACAACCTTCCTGCATCCCCAATATCCCAACATCTAGACCGGCTTCCTTGAGTAGAGAAATTGTTGATCTAGCCACCTTTTGATTCCTTTCATCAAAACTAGCTGCACAACCTACGAAGTAAATATATTCAGCCGGTTCTCCAATTTTCACATCTAAATCAGAAGCCCAGTCGGCTCTTTCATGGGCCCCGAAACCATATGGATTAGACGCAGACTCTATATTCCCCATAGCAGTATTCAGAATCTCAGGATATTCCATCGTTTCCATCATCGCATTTCTTCTCAAGTCTGTAAGTTTAGGTACATGTTCAATGTATAGAGGACAAACATCAACACAAGCATTGCAAGTAGTACACGCCCATACTGCATCATCAGTTATTCTTTGCATCATTGTTTCTTCAGGTTGTTCACCAGACAATAGAATTGGCGCGTGCTCGTTGGCATAATTTCTAACATCATGAATAACTTGCATTGGATTCAGACTTTTACCCGAGGCATATGCAGGACATACATCTTGGCATCTAGCACAGGAAGTACATGACCATCCATCAATCAACTGACGCCAGGTAAATTGGGTGTAAGAGCTAACTCCGAAAGAGTCAATATCTAATTCTTCGAGTGGGATAGCTTTACCATCATCGCCCACTGACAAAGGTTTCATTTTTCCAGCTGGACCCGTATCATGGAAGAATACATTTGGAACTGCCATCACAAGATGCATGTGCTTTGATAATGGAATTAAAAATAGGAAGACAGATATTGCAATCATATGGGCCCAATAAGCAGCAATAATGATTTGATCGGAAGGCGAAAATCCTAGTACCCAGTAACCAATGGGCTCCCAGAATGAATCTGGATTATCATTAGCTTCAACAATAAATGATGTTGTAGTTATTGTAAAAATTAATAATAAAATAACATTACCTTCTAATTGAGACTTCCCTTTCAGTTTCTCAGGTGTAAATATCAATCTTCTAATTAAAGCTCCAACACATCCAATTAAAGCCATTGAATATCCCAATTCAACTATTCCATTCCACGGCCCTCTTAGAAAATCTGGTAGTATTTTATGAGAAAATGCATTT
>DAJW01000003.1:3729-12631 GCA_002496485.1 Euryarchaeota archaeon UBA36 | reverse complement strand
ATCATGGCTGAAGTACTGGAAGATAGAAGAAAGATATTCTGGAATGCGGCTAGACTTGCATTGAGAGATGGTGAACTAAGTAACGGAGAAAAAAGAATCCTAGTTAAACTTGCTCATACTCTTAAATTATCCGACGAAGAGCCGAAATTAGTATACGAATCCATAGTGAAGGGAATTGACCCCGGAGAGGGAACTAGAATTGACGAACACGAAATGCGATTGGTTTATGGTCAAGTCCTTGAAGCTATGCTAATACATACCGATAGATCCGATGATGTATTGTCGATGATAGTATTTTTAAGAAAAATGTTCGGAATAGATGAATCGGAGCATAGAGCTATTACTAGAAGTTTGGATAGACAATTAGAAGAAATTGTGCATAGAAGTTTTATTGAAGAATTCAGAATTAGGCTGAAAGATTCTGCCGATAGAATAGGAGATATAGTGGATAATTTAAACATCTTGCCCGGAAAGAGTAGGAATAATGAGTGATGCCGGCTTACTGGATGATTTTTTATCTAAATTTTCACATAAAGTGCATAAATCTGATAGGAAACTAGCAAAAATTGTAAGAGAAGCATATCCAATAGGGGTTCCTGCTCTTATATTGAAATCTGGAACCGACAGAATCGGTAAGTCGGCCGGTTATTCGTTTTATCTTGGTACACCGGATGATTTGTTGCGAAGTTTGGCGTCTTGGTTACTTTCTTTTGCTGGTGATCGTCAATTCACACTTTTGCGATTAATTAAGAGATTATGGAAACGTCATGGAAGGGAAGATATTGCACTTTCTTCTTTAATACTCGCAAATTTAGACCATAAAAATCTAGATGTTAATCCTTGGGAATTTCTCTCATCTATTCTCAACGAAACCGAACCATTGGATGCAATATTATTAGTCGTAGAAGAATTATTTAGAGCAAAAAAAGATGCTCCTAGTAATGTAATATTAGAAAAATGGTGTTCTGGGAGAAGTATTGAGGGCCATTTAGCACTAATTTGTACCTTTAATATGTTGAAAGCTAATCACGAAATATCCGATGAAATAATTAGTAAACTATCTTCTATTCCAATATATACAGGGGATTCAATTTTGAGTAGAATAAAAGATGAAGTGACTTTGAGTATTGATAATCATGAGGGGATGTAATGTCAAAAAGAATGCTACCATCGGATAACCCAGTTGCTGAAGAGGTATTAGAATGGACAATAAAAAGAAATTCTAAGGATATCGCACAGTTAATGAAATGGATGGGAGATGCTACTTCAAGAAATGATAGACGGACATTCATAGATCGAACACTAGATTTGATGGAAGAGTTACAATTCGCTCAGAGTCTTCTGGATGAAATGAGGTGAAAAAATCCGTTCATTACTATTAGCAGGCGGAAGGTCATCTAGAATGCGAGAGGATAAAGCATTGGTCGAGGTTGATGGAAGTCCGATGATTTGTATTATCGCTAGAGAATTGGCGAAAGCCGGCAAAGAGCCTATTAGAATAGCAATATCAAGTCCAGAAAAGATTGATGAATATGGGAAAGTTATAGATGATGATATTGAAATTGAGTGGATATTAGACGCAAAAAAATATGCCGGTCCAATTGAAGCAATTTTGGAAAGTTTACAAGATCCTCAGTGTAAAGAAATAGAAGCTCTTCAATTGTGTACTGTAGATGTTCCTTGGATAAAATCTGATTTATTCGTTTCCCTAGAAGAACGTATTGAAGATAAAGATGTGCTAATTATGCCTCATGATGGTAATAGAAGCCAACCACTTCTGGCACTGATCAGACCTTGCTCAGTATTAGAATTGCTAGAGAGCAGTCAGAAAATGCCTTTAAACGATCTATTCTCGTCAGTGCCCCATTCGCTACTAATTGAGGATCCTAGTGTACTTAGAAACGTGAATCGATTTGATGACCTAAAGTGAAATAGAACCGGAACAAAGATTATCTAATATTCTTGGATACAACTTGTGTTCTTCGATTTTAACTCTATCTTGCAGCGATTTAATGGTATCATTAGCACGAACTATCACACGACTCTGGCCTAGTATTGGTCCTGTATCTACTCCCTCGTCTACTAAATGTACAGTGCAGCCTGAAAAATTACTTCCTGCAGCCAAAACATCCCTATGAGCATGCGCTCCAGGAAAATTAGGTAATAGAGATGGGTGAATGTTAACTATTCTTCCCTTCCATTTGGAAATAAGCCAAGGAGAAATTATTCTCATATATCCGCTTAGTACGATTAATTCTGAGTTTTCTCTTTCTAAGATTTGTTGAATCTTTTTTTCGTGTTCCAGACGAATTTCGGACTTATTTTTTATTTGAGGTAATGGAACATGAAGAGCTAATATTTCATTTTCTTCTGCAATCTTAAGTCCACCTGCGTTATTATTTTCGGATATAACCAGTGAAGTGATGTGTACTCTTGGAATTTTTTGATACTGGATTAGAGATTGTAAACCAGAACCTCCACCGGAGATGAATACTGCCAATCTTACCGGATTTTCTTTGGTTCCTATTCTGGGCAATAGGAAATCAGAACTCATGACACTTGGAGATATTAGTTATTCATAGATGTTGTAGTGCGAGTGAGGATTTTTGAGTGTTATTAATACAGAAATTTATGAGGTCAGTGCCTTCGAGTTCAATCATGGCACGACTGGAAAGCTTGGATGAAATTGTTCAAGAATATTGTGTTTCAAGCAGTCCTACGAAAAGTCGAATCTATATTGGATTAGGAATTATGTTTACTTCTTTTGCTGTCATAGGAATTTGGATTCCGGGTTGGCCTACCGTGTCATGGGCAGTTCCAGCGGCATACTTCTTTTCGATATCAAGTGAGAGATTATTCAGATGGACACTAACTAACAGATATTTCGGGGATGCTATTTTTGAATACTACGCTACAGGAAAAACTATTCCAAAACATGCAAAGAATTGGATTATAGCACTAATAATTACTATGACTACATTTTCTGCGACTTTTGTTTGGTATATCTCGACTTTAGGAGATGGGAAGATTCTAGATCCTTCTACTTGGAATGGTGCAGACCCAGGATTTGGCTCAATGACGGTACTAATTGTTGGAGTAATTGGTGTGTGGTACGTTGGGGCTAAGATTCCTCACAGAGAATGACGAAAAACTAAGACCATTGAGATAGATATTTCTTAAGTTTGAGTTTTTTCTTTGTGTTAGCAGATGACATGTACCTTATTTTACCAAAAATAGGCCTTTCTGGTCCCCATGCCCTATCATGTCTTCCCATAACCCAAAATATTCCTGTGTAGCTATTAGGATCTCTACCATCTAATGCCCATCTATCATTTAATTTAATCATCCAATCTGCAGCAATTTCAGGTGTTGCTGACCACTCTAAAATTCTCTTCCCCCAGAGCATCCTGAGATAGTTATGTATCATGCCGGTTTCTCTGAGTTCCCTTTGTGCTGCATTCCATACTTCATCATCAGTTTGCGCATTTTCTATTTGATCAAATGAATATTTTTCTTTTCTTTCATGGGAGTGTTCAGATAGAGTTTTTTTGGCCCAATCTGGTATAGATTCAATTTTGTAATGATTCTTATTATAGAAGGCAAAATTATAACCCAACTCTCGCCAAGTAATAATTTGATCTAGGAATGTCTCTGCAGGTTCTGATACTCCCCACCAACCCATTCTAGAGCCCTTTCCAGTTGATTCTTCATCGATGAAAGTAGGATCCCAATTTTCTCTAATTAGTATGGAATGTATAATTTCATGAGTAGAAATGTGTCCAAAGTGAATCCAAGGAGAAAGGCCACTACTAGCACCATTTTCTGTATTATTCCTATCAGAATTGTATCTGTATAGTTTTTTTTCTAAAAACTGTTCAAGTAAATTTCTAGCTTCGATTACACCACCTGGCTTAGAATCGACTGCAGGTACTTCTTTGTCTATTTCTAGTGGTTGCATTGCCGTTCTTCCTACTTCTCCACCTTCCGCAACTCTCCACATCCATTCCAGTGGCGTAATCTCAAATTTTGTTTCATCCATGACTTCGTCCAAAATATTTTTTGGCACTCTTAGATCTGTATCAATTCCTTCCATAGGGTTTTTCAGCGGTGTAGATTGGAAAGTATCGAGTAAGTTCTTTTGCACAAATCGTCTAAATGAGTGAGCTGTTGGGAACGCTTTTCCTGCCATCTGCATTGGAAATATACCATTGGAATCTACTGCTTCAAGTCTAACTTTAGATACTGCTGATGCTCTATTTAGTATCCAGAGAGGTAAATATGTAGGATAATCATCAATAATCATGCATGCTGCTTTTTCGGAAACTCTCCTTAGAAGTCCATCTCCAGTATCTTTATGGTTTTCGACCCAAGGAATATATGTGATTTTATGTTCTTCGAATTGGTCAAGATTTCTCATCAATCCTTGAACCATGAATGTAAGTACTCTTTCCGAAGTCCATTTGTGTCTAATTGATACTCCTTCCACTACTAATACTGGTTTTTTGAGAATAATTCCTAGTTCAATTGCTCTTTCCAATGACGCATTATAATTGAATCTACGAGATGCGGTCATCCAATAGACAACAAATGATCCATTCGGATTTATTGGCTGATTATTGAGTACGCGAATCCTTGGTAGAAGCCTACTTTTGAGTTCACTAACCGCGTCGCCCATCGTAGTTTAGGTGTAGAACTAAGTTATAACGGGATGTTTATGAAAAGCTACTAATTTCTTGTTAATTAATGTAAAAATAGTCTTTTTCCAGTAAATATCATTGATATTCCATGTTCGTTTGCTGCGTCTATTGATTCTTGATCCCTGATAGAACCACCGGGCTGAACTATTGAAGATATTCCTATTTCATTTGCTAAATCGATTGCATCTTTAAATGGAAAAAAGGCATCAGATATCATCATTGATTTTTCTGATTTTTTTCCAGCCCTTCTGGCAGCAATTTTTACTGCTTCAATCCTACTGGTTTGCCCTGGCCCAATTCCTACCGTAGTAAATCCCGTATCGGTTTTTTTTACTAAAATTATGGCATTTGATTTCACTTCTGAAATTACAATAATTCCAAACCTTGCTAACTCAATTTCATACTCATCCATCTTATTATCGGTCACCGATTTTACTTCATCCCATTCTATGGATGGGGGCCCTTGTATCTGTGCCAACCACCCACCTTCAATTTGTCTAAACTTTACCTCGTCTATTCGTGGTTTTAACTCTCTAATTGATATAATTCTTCTGTTTTTCTTAGATGACAACAGACTCAATGCATCTTGTTCAAAATCTGGGGCTAATATACATTCAAAAAAGTGTTCTGATATCATTTCTGCCGTGGCTTTCGTTACAGTATGTGTGAATCCAATCACACAACCAAAAGCACTTTCGGGGTCACTTAGTAAAGCATTTTTCCATGATTTTACTTGGTGGGCATCTACCGCAACTCCTGAAGGATTTGAGTGTTTTACTATAACACACCCATGTCTATCTTCCTTACAGAATATCATTAGAGAGCGTAGAATTCTTAGAGTTCCATCTAAATCTAAGTAATTGTTGAAAGAGAGTTGTTTACCACTGTGTTGATCAATTGCGGCTAGTCCAGTTTCTAGATATTGTGAGGAATCTGGATAGAAGCTTGCTGGCTGATGGGGATTTTCGCCATATCGTAATCTTGTACCTTCTTTTGTAGAAATTTTTATTTTCTTTGGTATCTGATTATTATTAAATCTTCGATTTAATTCAGTAGAAATAGCTAAATCATATTCTGAAGTTCTTTCAAAGGCTTCCAATGCCAATTTCTTCCTTTTTTCTTCCGTTATTCCTGACGGAGATCCATTATGTTCAGTCAAATCATCAATTATATTCTGATACTGATTGGGGTTTGTCAGAACGATGACATCTTCGAAGTTCTTAGCCGCAGAACGAATCATCGTAGGTCCACCAATATCTATCATTTCAATTAATTCTGATTCTTCAACCGGTGGATTCCTAGAGGATGTTTCTTCAAAAGGATATAAATTTACACATACTAAATCTATGGAAGAGTAGCCTAATTCGACTAATTTAGACATGTCACTTGTATTTGACTTACGTGCTAGTATTCCACCGTGTATTGCTGGATGTAATGTTTTTACTCTGCCATCGAAAATCTCAGGATGTTTGGTATATTCTGAAAGTTCAATTATTTCTATCCCTGAATTTCTAAGTTCACGAGATGTCCCTCCAGTTGAGATTATTGTCCATCCTAAATCCACAAGAGATTTTGCAAAGGGTACTAAGGACTCTTTATTCCAAACACTCAGTATAGCGCGTGGATTATTCATAGTCATGGGTTGGACTGTTATTCTTGAAAGGTTTCTATCATTATTGTGTATTTTTTGACGAAATTACTTGATCTATTCTCAACATACTAATTGCAGTTTCTGTAGCAGATTCAATTGAATTTTCAATAAGTGGACTCGGGTGCCAAACTCCTTTTACTTTCACCACTGTTCCTTTTGGTGAAATTCCAAAGGAATTCGTTCCTTTCATTGTAGCTGTCCTCAGTTCTAATATTCTATCTAGTGGATCTCCGCCGGCATTTTCAACTAATGTTGACGGGATAGTTTCCAAAGCTCTGGAAAATGCTTCCATAGACAATCTCTCCTTGCCACCAATTTTTTCTGCTTCATCTCTTACTGCCTGAGCCATACTTGAATGAATTGACCCAGCTCCCAAAATAACTTTTGACTTCATTGATATTGATGTGGATCTCAATGCATCATGTATCCCTCTTATTATCTCTTCAACGACTACATCCTCTCCCCCACAAACCTCAATAGTAACAATTGAAGGTGTGGTGCAATTATCGATTCTGATAATATCTTCAACCCTGTCAGTTTGTTCTCTTCTTTCCCAAGAAAATATTCCACACTGACCTATATCAGAATCATGTATATCTAGTGGTGTTTCAATAATTTTTGCACCGACAGCCTGAGATAAATTTCTCAGTTCACTAGAGTCTAATTCGCCGATACATATTATTCCTGAATCGGCCAAAGAGTGTAAAATTTCTTTGTCTATGTCACCTGTGCAGAAAACTACATTAGTTCCACTATCAATAATACTATCTGAGATTTGCTTTTTTCTACTTTTTTGTTCTTCAATGAATGTATCAAGATTATCAGCACTTGTAATTTTTATTTCGGTATTCCTTGATAATTCTCTAATCTTAATGTCCGAATCCAAACACACAATTTTACAATTCGAAATATTATTCGGAAGAGAATCTAATAGAATTCTTCTATTAATTACTACTCCCTTAATCAACTTTGAATCAGATATTCCACCTTTCCTAGATTTATACATAGAGACGTGTTCTGCAAGTGTATTTTCTCGATTTTCAGAGATTGTTAGTAGTGCTTCAACGATTATTGGAGAAAATATGTTTGAGGAAGAAGTTGAGTTTTTTCCCATTAAAGCAGTCTTTGCTACATCAATTAGGGTTGTAGTGTCTGGTGATTTTTCATCTTTAATGATTTGATTTTTAGAAACATCTAATGCTAGTCTAAAACCATCGATAATCTTGAGGGGATGTAGGCCCTTTCGCATCAAAATGTTGGCTTCAATTAGCAAAGAGCCGCATATGAGCATCGTTGTAGTGACACCATCGCCACATGCTTCCTCTTGCGATTCGGCCATTGAAACCATCATTTTTGCAGCAGGATGTTTTACCATTAATTCTGATATAATTTTGGCACCATCATTCGTAACTGCATTACTCCCGTCGGTCTTGTACATCATCTTATCCAATCCGTTAGGTCCAAACGTTGGCTTAAGTAGATCAGAAAATACTCTCGCGGCTAAAATTAGCTTTTCTTGGACCTCAGTTCCACTAACTACCTCAGTATTTTCAGGAACGATTGTGACTGGTTCTTCAGTCGTCTGCTCACTCATTGGCCAAGCGTAAAGTAGTTCATGAATGAATGCTTTGAGTAATAAGAGACGATAATTTTCGAAAAAATCTTAAAATTTCTATCCAATCATGTACATTACCCAGCTTAATAGCAGACTTCCTACAACCGCAAGTAGAACCGATGCTGATTGGGCGAATTCAAATACCGATGTGTAAATAATCAATTGAATTATGCTCAACAGTAAAAAAGAGAAAAGCTCAATTGCATTGTTTTTACCAAATCCAGATTTTTCATATATATGTCTTCTATTTTGATAAGCTAATACCACTAGAGCAATGATAGCAATAATCAATAAATGGCCAATTAGCAGCCCTAATGGGGCTCCAAAAACTGAAACTATGTCTTCTTGTATAGAGCCAAAAATCATAGTGGGTATGTCTGACATGAGTCTCCGATAGAGAAGTTATTCTTCAACTGAGCGTTATATTTGACTCTGTTTTCTTCTTCAGAAACTATAACCTCTAACCATTCCGTTGTACTATGAAAGAGATTGGGCCGTCGGATGTAGATGTAGATTCCATTGACTTGTGGGTAGTTTCACACGGTGGTGTTGCATCTAATGCAATATGTGACTTTCTTGAAAATAACGGAATTAGAACAAGACCTAAGAACTATGGATTAATTTGCCATAAAAAACATCCAGGATATAGTGTTAAAGTGCCAACACTAGTTGTTTACGGCGATTTTGAAATGTCTATAAAATCTATGGATAGGAGAAAATTCTTGACTGCTAATGCTACAAAGATGAGATATGGAATGGATATTCCAGAAATAAATCTGAAACGACTAATTGAGACAAATCCAGATGATCCAATGGGAATAATAGAATTCTTAGATTCCTTTAAGCTAGCTAAAGAAAGAAAACTGGATGAAATAGAATTTTTACAATATCCATACAATAATAATGATGCCGAAGAAAAACTAAAAAAACTAGGATTTG
>DAJW01000003.1:542-3347 GCA_002496485.1 Euryarchaeota archaeon UBA36 | reverse complement strand
AATTTCTAAGGAAGTAAAATTACTATTAGAAATATACAAACAATTGAATTTCCCGTGATGTGATGTAATGTTAGGTTGGATGACTACTTGGGCTGTAAGGTGTGGAATAGCCACCTATTCTTCTCATTTAATTGGTAATCTTTCTCGAAAACCAATAATTTTAGCTGCAAATGACGAAGAAATAGTTTCGGGGTTTGGTGAAGGAGAAATCAGATGTTGGGAAAAAAATAGCTCAGATTTTTCATTAGTACTTGAAAAAATAAAGGAAGAAAAAATCAAAAAATTGGTAATACAGCATCATCCGGGACAAATAAAGTTTAGTGATTTGAATAATTTACTAATTGATTTAGCTAATCTCAATATTGAGATTAGTATTACTCTTCATAATACGAGAGAAAAACCGATATTTTTTAGAAAAAATAGGATTGATCGAGCTATTACAGGATTGGAAAGATGTAAAAATATTATAGTTCATACTAGTGACGATGTAAATAGGATATCAAAAATGGGAATAAAGAAAAATGTTCATTTGATTCCTCACGGAATTTACCCATTTCCTGAAAATATAGTTTCGATCGATTTGCCACCTGGAAGAAAAATGGCTACATTTGGATTTTTACTTGCGAATAAGGGTTTCAGTGAGCTGATTTTGGCATTCTCTGATCTAAAAAAGGAGGGATGGGATAAGTTAGTGATGTTGTGTGCTGATAGAGGAGACTCAAAAAAAGAGTTGGAAAAGTGTAATAATTTAATAAAAAAATTACATCTAGAAAATGATATAATTTTAAAAACTGAATTTTTAGATGATGAAATTGCAATTTCAACTCTTTCTAAATGTGAATTAGTAGTTTTTCCATATCAAAGAACAAAAGAAAGTGCGAGTGGCGCTGCGAGAATGGCAATTGCAGCTGGTTCAGCAATTGCAGTCACTCCTCTAGAGATTTTTTCTGATTTGGAAGGGGCAATTGTTTTGCCCGGAAATAGTGTATCAGATATAAAAAGGGGAATTATGAACATATCTGAAGAGGATATTAACGAATCGGAACAAAAAATAACTAGGCTAAGAGAAAAGTTCCAGTGGAAGAAAATTTCAAAAAGATATGAAAAATTAATTTAAATAATAATAATTTAATACAAAAGTAATTTCAATAGATTGGCTTTGCATGTGCCAAATGATTCTATCTCACAAGCACCGATTTATTTTCTTAAAGACAAGAAAAACAGCGGGTACTAGCATTGAAATGGGATTATGTAATTTCTGTGGAGTTGAAGACATTATCACTCAGGAAGGAGTTAAGGATGAGGCTTTGAGGAAAACCTTGGGTTACATTGGGCCTCAGAACTATGAAATTCATTTATTCAAGCATAGACTTGCTGAATTGATGAAAATTCCAGTGGAGGGTTTTGCTACGCATAAACGTCACGATCCAGGATGGCTTGTGAAAAAACACATCGGTAAAGAGATTTTTGATTCATATCATAAAATTACAGCAATCAGAAACCCTTGGGATATGGCTGTGTCAAGATTTTATTTCAGAAGACAATTAGTTGGTAGTGAAGTTAATGAAAATACTAGTTTCAAGGAATATCTTAAAATTACTCCAAAAAGAGATTTGGATAATAGTAGAGTGTACAGAATCAATGGAAAATCTGTAGCTGATACATATATAAGATTTGAAAATTTAATTGATGATTGGCGAAATCTACTAAACAAATTAAATCTAGATTATATTGAGTTACCTAAGGCAAAAACAGGAATCAGGAAGGATGAGAATCACTATTCTTTGTTATACGATGATGAGGATGTAGAAATTATTCGAAAATTATGTGCCTGGGAAATTAACGAATTTGGATATGAATTTCAGGATTTAAGATAATTAATTTTACAAAAGTGATTTCAACCGTTTGTCTTAGCATTGATTGAAATGATTCTGTCTCATGAGTACCGCTTTATTTTTTTTAAGACTAGAAAGACTGCTGGAACAAGTATTGAAATTGCGCTTTCAAAATTCTGTGGTAATCAAGACATTATTACTAGAATCACTAAAAAAGATGAGCAATTGCGTTCTCAACTAGGTTTCAAAGGGCCCCAGAATTATCTGGTTAAGGCCTCGAAATATGGTTTTTTAGATATTTTGAAAATTATTAGAGATGGTAGATTGAGAATTAATAATCATGATCCTGCCAGTTTACTAACTAAATATATAGATAAAGAAATCTTTGATGAGTATCATAAGTTCACCGTGGTCAGAAATCCTTGGGATATGGCAGTTTCTATGTATTATTGGCAAATTAATGGTCCAAGTAATCAATTTTCTAGTAATATGTCTTTCAAGGATTTCATTAATCATTGTCCAAGAGAATTACTAGATAATAGTCTCATATACGTTATTGATGGTGAGTCAGTAATTGATACTTATATTAGGTTCGAAAATTTGATTGGCGATTGGATAGATTTAGCAAATGTAATTGGAATAGAAGGAGTGGAGCTTCCTAAAGCTAAGTCAGGAACAAGAAAAAATAAGAGTCATTATTCTTTAATTTATGATGATGAAGATGTGGAATTCATCAGGAAAATATGTTCCTGGGAAATTGAAAATTTTGGATATGAATTTGAAGATAACCGATTTTAAAGTATTTTCTTTTTTATTTTATCAGTCCATTCAGATGTATCAAATCCAGAAATTTCTTCGAATTTATGTAGCTCTTTAATTAGAATTTCGCCACAAATACTGTAGTGTTCATCATTCAATTGAATAGCTAAAGTTTTTCTGCTAATTATTGGGTTTGAGTAAATATTTATTT
>DAJW01000003.1:0-144 GCA_002496485.1 Euryarchaeota archaeon UBA36 | reverse complement strand
TCCAATTAATAATCGGCCTAGAATATTTGGTATTCGTCTACTTGAGGATTCATTGGATAAAATTCTAGAATTAAAATTAAAATTAAAATTTTCTAAATTCAGAAATTTTTCAATATTTTGAATTGTTGATTGTGGTTTTTCTCT
>DAJW01000007.1 GCA_002496485.1 Euryarchaeota archaeon UBA36 | reverse complement strand
CATACAAGAGAAGAACTTTGGATGGATGCTGATAGGACTAGAGTTTTACCATCCGTTCATCAAGAAAGGGTAGATATGGAGTTAGCAAAGAGGGCACAGAAAGAGATCAAGAAAAGAGCTAGAAAGGCAGCAAAAGCGGAGTCTTGATTTTATGGCCGTTGACTTTGAAAATATAGTATTTGTAATAGTGGCTGGAGCTGCTGTTTTAGGTGCTCTAGGTTGTGTTTTTGCAAATAGGGTGGCCCATTCATTACTATGGTTGATGCTAACTTTCTTTGCAGTTGCAGGAATTTTCTTGATGGCCCAAGCAGAGATGTTAGCTGCAATTCAAATTCTAGTTTATTTGGGTTCCGTAATGTTGGTTGTACAATTCGGAGTAATGCTAACTAGAAGAACAATTCAGGATGTAGATATATAATGCGAGGTTTATCGATATTATCTGCAGCGGGAGTTTTCGCTTTCATCTTGATTCTGTTGAACGAAGTAATGGCTCACCCTATGTGGGGGGAAATTGGAGAAACTCCGACAACTGTGGATTTTGCAACCACATTATTCAATGACTGGGCAATTGCAACTTTAGTACTAGGATTACTACTTGCTATGGCGATGATTGGAGCTTCATATTTAGTAAGAGATGAAAGATTAATCAATTTATTATGGGATTTGGGAGATGAAGAAGAATGATAGAACCTAGTTGGATTGCAGGATTAGGAGTAATTCTTTTTGGAATTGGCTTATTGGGAGCATTCCTCCACAAAAATGCCATTGTAGTTTTGATGTGTATAGAGTTAATGTTGAACGCTGCAAATCTTAATTTTGTCTCAGCAGCGATGCACTATGGGGACGTTAGTGGTTGGGTATTCACAGCTATTGCAATCGCTATAGCTGCTGCTGAGGTAGCTATAGGTCTAGCAATTCTACTATCCATGTATAGTACGCAAGAAACAATTTCTCTTGAAGCCGCAGATATTCTTAAAAATTAGGTGATATAATGGTAAATTCTACGAATGAATATAATCTACTCGCTCCGTTATTATTTCCTATTGCATTGATACTTGGATTAGTCATAGCTCCTGGCATTAATTCTAGTGATGCTTCTATTCTAATTGTGCTCTCTCCATTAGTTGCATTTCCAATAATTTTAATTTCAGGCCAGATTTATAATGGCAATGATAAATGGAAAAATAATCTAAAAGAAGGAGGAATAATTGCAGTTTCAGCTCTATTAATTCCACTACTGGTATCTATATGGATAATTGGTGATAACATATCACATACGGATGGCCATAGCATCATCACATGGCTATCTGATTGGATTGAATTTCAAGTACTTGAGGAAAACTATGTGTTAGATCAAGGAAGGACATTAGGAATTGGCGTTTGGATAGACTCGATAACTCTCATGCTCATATTTGTAGCATCATTCCTTTGCTTCCTAATATGTTGGTTTAGTATGGGATACATGAATACAGATCCAATAAATGAGAATAGAAATCATAGATTCTACGCAGAATTCGTCCTTTTTGCAATGGGTATGTTTGGAATGGTTTTAGCTGATAATTTCCTTTGGTTGTTCATATTCTGGGAAATTATGGGATTATGTTCTTATCTCCTAATTGGATTCTATTTTTGGAAGGAAAGCGCAGCTAAAGCGGCGAAGAAAGCCTTCCTAACTACAAGAGTCGGGGATGTTTTCTTAATGATTGGACTGTTTATACTGTACGATATTTACGATTCGTTAGAATTTTCCGTAATTTTCGATGATCCATCTTTACAGGGAACTGTAGACTCTACTAAACTATTTTGGGCACTTTTGTTGATGTTCGTCGGCGCAGTTGGAAAATCAGCTCAGTTTCCATTACACGTGTGGTTGCCAGATGCGATGGAAGGGCCAACTCCAGTATCAGCATTAATCCATGCAGCTACAATGGTTAACGCGGGATTGTATTTAGTTGCCCGAATGGTTCCTTTTGTAGTGACTGGAGACGGATATAATGGCGTTGAAGGGCTTGACGATCTAGGTCTAATTATTGCTTGGATTGGTGGAATTACAGCCTTCATGGCAGCCTCAATAGCTTTCGTGCAAAATGATATCAAGAAGGTTTTAGCTTATTCTACGATGAGTCAGCTGGCTTATATTTTTACTGGACTAGGTGCGGCAATATGGCTTTATAATAACAATCACTATTATGCTGGGACAATTGCATTTGGGGCTTCAATGTTTCACTTATTTAATCATGCAATGGCAAAAGGAATGCTATTCATGGCCAGCGGCTCCGTTATCCATGAAGTTCACCATGCTCACGACCATATTCACCATGAGAATGAAGACTCAGATCACCACTTTGATCCTCAAGATATGAGGAATATGGGTGGATTAGCCTCAAAACTCCCAATCACTGCTACTGCGATGATGATTGGCTCAATGTCAATTATTGGAATTCCATTAATTGGTGGTTTTTGGTCTAAGGAAGGTATAATCGCCGAAACATGGGCATCATTCTTTTACTCAGAACCAATAATGCTCGGGCCAGCAATTCTAGTATTATTAACAGCAGGAATGACAGGATTCTACATGTCTAGAATGTGGTTCATGACATTCGCAGGAGCTCCCAAGAGTGAGGTTGTTAATCATGTAAAAGAAAATACACCCTGGATTAAGGAGCCATTAGTAATCTTAACTTTAATAAGTGCATTCAGTGGAATTTTACTTTCATTATTCGGTGTAGTTGATTATTTAGCAGGAAAATCAGATCACCTCTCATATAAAGAAATAATATATACTTTGGAACATGCTTTCATTCCAGAAGATGGAAAATTGATGATAATTGGGTGGACCACCATGTTTCTATCTTCAATTATCGGACCAATTTATGCATCAAGAGTTCATGGTGGACCTCTAAATGATGACCAAAAATCTAATTTTCTAATCTCATGGCTAGTTAATCTCTCTGGAAAATTTGGAAAGCAAGATGTCTCAGATTTATCAAAATCTAGTTTAGCCAATGCCTTACAAGAAAGGTTATACATCGATGATTTTTATGATTGGCTAATCTCTAAGACTGTAATTCCCTTCTCTCACTTCTCAGCTTGGTTCGATAAAAATATAATTGATGGAATAATCAAACAAATCGAATCCAGATCAATTCTAAGCTCTTTACAGATTAGGAAGATTACTACTGGAAAGGCTAGAGATTATATTCTAATGACAGCAGTTGGAATGCTTTCAATATTTATATTAGCTTGGGGGGCGAGTCGATGATTCTTACTATACTTGTAATAACACCAATATTTTTCGGCTTAGGCTTAATTCTCTTACCACATGTTTTACAAAAAAATATGGCTGAAAATATCAGGAATATTACAAAGAATATTTCTTTAGGGGTTGGAGTTGCATTATTTGCAATCTCCACTTTCTTTTCCATTACATCATTAGGCGGCATTGAATGGCTAAATATTTCATTAGGAGATTTTCAACTTAAAGAAGAGGGGATTTCATTGATTCCATCTATAGGAACTTCATGGAAATTAGGAATTGATGCCTTGTCTTTACCAATGGTTTGGTTAACTACAATGCTAATTCCAGTTTCGATGTTAGTGGAATGGGATGCTAAAGATAGTCATTATTTCCATCCATTACTCTTAATTTTAGAGGGTGCAATGATAGGAGTGTTTGTTGTTCTAGACTTATTTGTATTCTATTTGTTCTGGGAAATGACATTAATCCCCATGTTTTTCTTGATTTTGATGTGGGGTGGTGAAGATAGGAAATATGCAGCAATGAAGTTTTTCATCTACACCTTTTCAGCTAGTGTAGTAATGTTAATTGGAATTTTAATAATGTATTTTTACACAACTAGTTCTGAAACAATGACTGGACATACCTTTGATATGATTGTGATGATAAACAATACAGAGTTAATTCCGAGTATTGGGCTTAGACACCTTGTATGGTTACTTCTTCTAATCGGATTCGCTACTAAGATGCCTAGCGTGCCTGTTCATACTTGGTTACCAGATGCTCACGTCCAGGCTCCTACTGCAGGATCTATGATATTAGCAGGAGTAATGCTAAAGATGGGTGCTTATGGATTTCTTAGGATTGCAGTTACCGCGTTTCCAGGGTCAACTGTAGTTTTCACTCCATTACTAATTTTCCTCGGCATGGTTAGCTTAGTTTACGGGGCATGGGTATGTATGGGTCAAACAAATCTAAAACGAATGGTAGCTTATTCTTCAGTTTCTCACATGGGATTGATATTTTTGGGAATATCGACAATGCAACCGCTAGGAATTGCAGGCGCCTTATTCATGATGTTTGCACATGGAATAATTAGTCCTCTACTTTTTGCTGTAGCCGGTGCTTTCAAGCACCATTATCATACTCTCGAAATAGGTTCCATGAGAGGCATAGCTCATCATAGTCCATGGCTATCAGGACATATGATGCTAGGCTGGATGGCAAGTCTCGGACTCCCTCTCTTGGCAGGATTTGTGGCAGAAGTAGCAATACTAATTTCATTTTGGATGACTTTTGGTTGGCTAGTATTACTTCCCACCATGACATTAGTAATTACCGCCGTATACTATCTTTCTTCAATGCAGAAAACAATATTCGAATCTAATAATCCTCATTCCGCCATTCTACCGGATACTATGAAGGGGGAAGAGCCAAGAGATATTTCTTGGCACGAAAATGTTGGTATGTTAATACTAGCGTCTTTCACAGTAATTTTCGGTATACTTCCTTTCATCTATTGGGATATGATGGCTGATTGGAGTAGTGAAATAATGAATATTCTTTCTGAGGAGATGAGGATTAGGGGGATTAAACCATGAGTGAATTATCTGATATTTCAATAGAATTGATTATTCCAGAATTATTAATATTATTTGGTATAGTATCACTCGTAATTCTACCTAATTTAGGGGAAGCTAGATTCCGCATTCCTCTAACATCTACTAGAGTACCAGTTTTCATAGGTGGTACTAGATTCGAATTTTCCCGAGATCCTAGATTACCATTTAGGATTTCAATAGTAATTTTATTTCTATCATTATTTTTTGCTCAACTAGCATTCTGGAGTCCCGAAAACTGGACTGGTAAAGTTGGACTAGTTCTTGAAGTAGATAGATTTAGTATTTTGATGTCTAATATCTTCCTTTCTGTGGTTTTTCTCTGTACCTTGGCAGCATCTCATCGTTTACCAGCAAATCCTTCTGCATCTGGTCCATCAAAAAGAGATTCAGAAAAAGTAGAAAAAGAAAAAATAGAAGATTTGTATAACAATAGAAGGCAAGTAGATTTTTACATTTTAATTCTAATGACAGCGATCGGAATGACGTTAATGACTAAGTCTACTCATTTATTCATGTTATTTGTTTGTTTAGAGCTGGCTTCCTTGTCTTCTTATGTTCTGGTAGGTTTTAACAAAGAAACTGATATTGGCGGTGAAGCGGGTACTAAATATTTCATCGTAGGATCAGTATCATCTGCAGTTGGAATTTATGGAATGTCACTTCTATATCTCTGGAGTGGAAGTTTGTACATAACAGATCTTACAATTTTATGGGACTCCATGTCAACCCTTGATCCGTTGCCGGTAATTTCTATCGGAATGATGTTAGTAGCCTTTGGATTTAAGATAGGGGCAGCTCCATTCCACCTTGCGATACCAGATGCATATTCCGGAGCATCATCATTAGTTGCCGGACTCCTCGCAACTGCATCTAAGGCAATGGGTTTTGTAGCTTTGATGCGAATTTTAGTATTAATTTCAATGCCAGATCAAGGTGAAGCATTTTGGATGATAATCGTTGCAATTATCTCTGTAATTACAATGACTTGGGGCAATATCTCTGCTCTTTCAAGCACAAATCCAAAAAGAATCCTTGCATATTCTAGCGTAGCCCATGCAGGATACATGCTAGCTGCCATTGCAGCAATTGGAGCTGGACTAGGAAATTTAGATTCATATTCTCTAATTGTTACTGCGATATTATTCCATCTAACAGTTCTAGTAGTCTTCAAACTTGGAGCATTTTTAGTTTTGAACATACTCGAATACAAAAATAATAGCCATAAACTTGAGGGACTTCATGGACTCGCAAGCAGAGATCCTATACTAGCAGGTTCAATGTTCATTTTCTTACTATCTCTAGCTGGAGTTCCACCATTCTCAGGCTTTCTTTCAAAACTCCTAATGATTAATGGGATATTGAATTCTACAATAGATACTGGAAGTATTTCAGCATCAGCTATTCAGGAATGGATTGTTAGTGTAGATATGCTTTTTTGGTTAGCTTTGGCAATTGTATTAAATAGCGCCTTATCACTGTTTTACTACTTAAGAATGGGAATGATCATGTTCTTTGAGAAAACAGAAAACGATCAACCAATCACTTATTCAATCTGGATTAAGGTTTCAATTATCATTTTAGCTATATTGACTGCATTATTTGGAATTGGACCAATTAGCGAAATATTACTAGATTCCGTAACTAATTCAGCAAACGATTTCTTGGGCATAAATAGTTAATTTTAGGCTCAAGTTCACATAGGGGCCGGACTTCGGACCCTTTATGGCACGTAGGGAAGAATCCATCGATAAAGAATTACTTGCTCAATTAGAGTCCGGTGGAGATAGAATAAGGGTGCCAATACCGAATAGAAAGGTGAATGAGATGTTTGCCATTGCAGACCAAATTCTAGGTGGAAGAAGAGTAAGATCAATATGCGAGGATGGGGAAACTAGACTTTCAAGAATACCAGGAAAAATGAGAAGAAGACAATGGGTCAGGGAAGGAGATTTGATAGTTATACAACCTTGGGAATTTCAAGACGAAAAAGCAAACGTATGTATGAGATATACCAAGACACAATCACTCTACCTTTCTAGGAAAGGTGTACTTCCTGAGATAGTAGATTTGTTCGGTATGACAAAAGATGAGGAGATGGGAACAATGGAAGAAGAAACCTATTCCGAAGAATCCACTACATTTGAAGATGAAATCCAGATTTCGGAAGAAGCAGATCCATTAGTAGAAGAAAAGAAACATCAATCCGAAAAGGAAGATGATATCGATTCATTTTTTGGGTGATAAATTGTCCAATGATAATAATTGGAATTCTGATGATCTAGATATAGATAAAATCCTAAAATCAGAAAAAAAATATGAGTGGATTTCTGAACCCAAATATAAAAAAATTTTTGAAGAGATTGAACATTCTATCCAGGGAGTATTAGGTAAAGGACAATTTGATTGGGTAGATAGGCGTGTTTTTGATCAAGTTTTTGACCGTTCAACACTTTTATCTTTACATAAACTCATGCAACAAGGTAATATTGAGACAATTGATTATCCGATAGCTAGGGGCAAGGAAGCCCATGTTTTCAAAGCGACATCAGACGAAGGTCCTTTGGCGATAAAAATTTTTCATACCACTAATGCAGTTTTCAAAGGCCTAACAAAATATATAGATGGAGACCCAAGATTTTCTGGATTATCTAGAAGACATAGAGAGTTGGTAAATATATGGGTCCGTAAAGAATTCAGAAATCTAAAAAGAATGAAAAAATATGGAATAAGAGTACCAAACCCTGTTTCAAGTCTCAAAAATGTCCTAGTAATGGAATTTATTGGTTCAAATGAAACTGCTAGCCCCAGGTTAAAAGATGTAAAAATCGAAAATCCAATTAACGTTTTTGAAGAAATCCTCAAAATGACTGCAGTAAATTGGCAAATTTGTGACTTGGTACATGCCGATTTAAGTGAATATAATATTCTTTGGAAAGATGATATTCCTTGGATAATTGATGTCGGACAAGGCGTTACTAGTAGACATCCAAGTGCAAATGAATTTCTTGTTAGAGATGTTACTCGGATTACTAATTGGATTAATAAGCAAGGATTTGATTATTCAGTTGCAGATAGTATGGTAAAAGTACTAGATATTCCAGTAACAAAGGGTGATTAGTAATCTGGAGCATTAAAATTCAGTGACCATTTGGGTATATCATGGAGCATCTCAGCAGAGTTCCCAAAGATAGAATTGCAGTCCTAATTGGCAAGGGTGGACAAACTAGGAAGATGATAGAAGATTCCTGTGGTGGAACATTAACTATAGATTCACAAACCGGTGATGTTTCTATAGTATGGGACGAAGAGGTAGATCCAATAAAGAAAATGAAAATTCCTGATGTAATTAATGCTATTGGAAGAGGTTTAGCACCTAGAAGGGCAATTCAGTTAATTGAAGATGAAATGTTTCTTAGAATATATGATATTAGAGAATGGGTTGGTAGACAACCCAAACAGACTAAAAGAATGAGAGGTAGATTAATTGGCACAAATGGCAGGATTAGAACACTAATTGAAGAATTTTCTAACTGTGAAATTGCAATTTATGGATCAACAGTAGTTGTAATTGGCGATAGAGATGGGCTAGAACTAGCTGCACCAGCAATTGAAGGAATTCTCAGAGGATCTGAGCACGGAACTGTTCTTTTTGGTTTGGAAAAGGATAGAAAGCGACAAAGACTCAAATCCAAGAATCTAGACACATTCCAAGAGCGAGGAAAACTATCTACAGATTCCTTTGAATCAATGGTTCCAGGACTATCAGAGGCTAGAAGAAAACGTAGAAATGAGGATAGCATTCTGCCACATTCCGAAAAGGAAAAGCAAGAAATTACAAATTTAGTAGAAGATGAGAGTATTTTGTTCGAAGAAGAGTAATCGGACCGTCAATAATAAGCCCTAGGCTCTTCTCGCAACATCATGAAGTACCCCTTCGAAGACATGTATGATTTTGAGCGATGGTCAACAAATCTTCTAATTTTTATCAGTTTTTTATTCTTCTTAGGAATATTTCTGATATACGTAGATTTAGAAAATCCACTTTCAGATTTCTTATCGACATATTTCTTAGATCAAATCATTAATGAAGGAACGAGCGGAACTGGAGATTCTGATTATAATTTGGTTAATACATTTACATATGCATTCGTATTAATGCTATTCGTAATATTCCTATCTTCATGGTTACGTCAACTAAATGTAGATACCAGTGAAGCTACTATCTTAGCACTACTACCATTTATTTCTTGGGCAGTTTTTGGTCAAGTTTTAGAAGACGCAAACATGTTCAACTCATCAATATCACCCTTTTTTGTAAGTCCAGGTGTCCACTTCCATACTGCAACATGGGTAATAATAGGTGGTTACGCCGGATATTTATATCAAAGAAATAATGAGGGGGAAAATCACTCATTTAACTCAATGTGTAGTCTTCTAATATTAATTCAGTTCATAATATTCTTTTCATCTATAAGTGAAAGTGCAGCTGTTTTGAATTATCAGATCCCCCTAGCGCCCTTGGTTATTCTAGGTACACTTTCTGTTTTTCTACCACAGATTTTTGATAATTCACTAGATGATTTTACCCCTATTCAAAAATCTGCATATCTCATTGGATTAGGCGGGACAGTAATTTTCTTGGGAGCTTTATCCGCTTATGTTCTCCATAATCCTGAGGATGATTTACTATTATGGCCTCTGATAATTATTCCAATATCTGCATTAGTTGCTATTTTCATGTATGTTTATGGAAAAGATGCTTCATTTGAACTAAACAAGAATGGACTTGTTGCAGGAGTATTGCCCGAGGGGATGACCGAAAACGAGTATTTAGAGTTCAATTCTCCAGATAAAGACTTGATTGAAAGTCTTAGATGGAAAGCAGTAATGTCTTATCCAATTGTTTTCCTTGCAGTTTCAGGACAAATTCTAGATGGTTTAGCAACATTTGTAGGCTTGGAATACTTAGGTTATTCAGAAAAACACGTTGTTTCTGAAAGAATAATTGATTGGTCAAGAGATAATTTTGATACTGCAGCCGCATTTATCTTGGTTAAAGTCGGTCTTGGTGGACTAATTTGGTGGTTCTATACACTAGCCAACTTTGAATTCAAACAACAACATCTAAGATTACTTGTTGGATTAGCAATGATGGTCGTAGGCCTTGCTCCAGGGTTGAGAGATATACTACGTATGGCCTTAGGTGTTTGACCACCATTTTTTCAATTATCTACCAATTTTCATATTCTTTTTCCACTTAATTGAAGAATATCTTGTTTCTCGCAAGCATGGGCGACATGGACAGATTGATAACTAGAGCTGATAAAAAAAGTTCAGAGTTCATTGAACGTAGAGAAAGAAATATCATACTTTCAGAAGAGTTACGTTCAAAAATAGACACTGTGAAATTAGGAGGTGGCGAAAAATATGTTGAACGTCACAAATCAAGAGGTAAACTACTACCAAGAGAAAGGATATCTAAAATCTGTGATCCAGGTAGTCCATTTCTGGAATTATCTTCATTAGCAGCTAATGGAATGTATGATTCAAAGGCTTATTCAGCGGGATTGGTAACAGGAATTGGCATTGTTCACGGTAAGGAGTGTATGTTTGTAGCTAATGATGCTACGGTTAAAGGCGGTTCTTATTATCCCATGACAGTAAAAAAACATATTAGGGCTCAAGAAATAGCCGAAGAGAATAATCTCCCATGTGTATATCTCGTAGATTCTGGCGGCGCCTTTCTTCCACTGCAGGATGAAGTATTTCCAGATAAATTACACTTTGGAAGAATTTTCAGAAATCAAGCCATTCTTTCTAGTAGGGGAATTCCTCAGGTTGCAGCAGTTTTGGGATCATGTACTGCAGGTGGAGCCTATATTCCCGCAATGTCCGATGAGTCAATAATAGTAAAGGGAAATGGTACTATATTCCTAGCAGGGCCGCCCTTGGTGAAGGCTGCAACAGGTGAGGAAGTGTCTTCCAATGATTTGGGTGGTGCCGAGGTTCATACTTCAGAATCCGGAGTCGCAGATCATTTCGCAGAAAATGAAGACGAAGCATTGAAGTTAGTAAGAAATGTTATCGAGAATCTAAATATTAAGCCTAAAAGTAGGTTAGATGTAATTGAGCCTGAAAGCCCCTATCATGACATAGATGATTTGATGGGAATTATTCCAACTGATAATAGAACCCCATATGACGTTAAAGAGGTTATTTCTAGAATAGTAGATTCTTCACGATTTCATGAATTTAAACAACGCTATGGTCAAACATTAGTATGTGGTTTTGCAAGAATATATGGCTATCCTGTCGGAATAGTTGCTAACAATGGTATCTTATTTTCAGAATCATCATTGAAAGGTGCTCATTTCGTAGAATTATGTGGACAGAGAGGAATTCCATTAATTTTTTTACAAAACATTGCAGGTTTTATGGTAGGAAGAGACGCCGAATCAGGCGGAATTGCGAAGGACGGCGCTAAATTAGTTACTGCTGTTTCATGCGTATCAGTGCCCAAATTTACCGTTATAATCGGCGGTTCACATGGCGCTGGAAATTATGGGATGTGTGGCAGGGCATATGATCCCAGGTTCCTTTTCATGTGGCCTAACGCTAGAATTAGTGTGATGGGTGGTGAACAAGCAGCAAGTGTATTATCTACTGTTGGAAATGCAAATCCTGAAGAAATCAGAGCTAAGTATGAGGAAGAAAGTAATCCTTATTATTCGACCGCAAGAATTTGGGATGATGGAGTGATTGATCCACGAGATACTCGAGATATTCTAGGACTTTGTATTTCTGCGAGCCTTAACAATGAAATTCACGATAGTAAATTTGGAGTATTCAGGATGTGAAAAAATGATGATTGATGAAATACCGGAAACAAATATGTGTAGATTAGAGATTGATGGACCTATAGCTAAGATAATTTTGACAAGAACAGATGTATTTAATGCACTTAATACGGAATTAATTTCAGAAATTATTGAATGTCTTGAATGGACGGCTCAACGGTCAGTAGGAGTAACAGAACAACTGCATGACTCGAAGAAAAATCCCTATCTTCGTGTGTTAATTTTATCTTCTGAAGGAAAGCACTTCTGCGCTGGAGCCGATATCAATATGATGAGGGATGCAGGAAGCAAAAGTGAAGAAGAAAATAGAGAAGATTCCAAACGTCTTGATAGACTATTTCACGGTCTTTGGTCACATCCATGTTTCACTATAGCTTGTATTCAGGGAGTGGCCTTAGGTGGTGGAGCTGGCTTAATTTCCTGCATAGATTATGTGATTGCAGAACCTAATACAAAAATTGCCCTCTCTGAGGCAAAATTGGGCATTTCCGCAGCAGTAATTGGGCCCTATGTTTACAGAAGAATAGGTAGCGCTCAATATCGGAGACTAGCAATGCTAGCATCGAGAATAAATTCAGATGAAGCTCTAAGAATTGGATTTGTCGATAAAATAGTTGATTCAATAGAAGATTTTTCTACTGCAACAGATGAGATAGTTTCGGATATAATGACTTCTGGACCTATATCCGTAACATCAGTAAAAAATACAACATTAACAATGGATCGATGGAATTCTGATGATCAGTCACTTAGGGATTGGACTCTGGATTTAACAAGTAAAATGAGAGGCTCAGATGAAGGACAGGAAGGACTAACTTCTTTTATTGAAGGTAGAAAACCGTCTTGGATAGTTGATGAATAGGGGTAGTTTAATGATACCGGATTGGATGAGAAACTCCCCACATCCATTCACTAATGTATTAATTGCTAATAGAGGGGAAATAGCCGTCAGAATTATCAAAGCAACCAGAGAAGCTGGTTTAAGGAGCATAGCAATTTTTTCAGATGCAGATCGATATTCCTTGCACGTAGAGATTGCAGATGATTCATTTTATCTACCTGGAGAAACCCTAGAGGAAACCTATCTAAACTTAGAATCAATTATAAAAATCGCTAAAGATTCTGGAGCAGAAGCTATTCACCCTGGCTATGGCTTTCTATCAGAACGACCAGATTTCGCCGAGGCAGTAAAAGACGCGGGCCTAATCTGGATAGGTCCACCCAGCGATGCTATTGCAATCATGGGAAATAAGATATCCGCTCGGAAACTGATGATAGATTCTGATGTTCCAGTTATCCCGGGAGAAGAGTTGGAGATTACTGAAGATGCAGAACATCTTGGATTATTAGCATCGGCAGCTGCTAAAATTGGATATCCACTACTATTGAAAGCTAGCGCAGGAGGTGGCGGCAAAGGAATGAGAACTGTAATTGAACCTCGATCTTTAAGAACAGAATATGAAGCTGCAGCTAGGGAAGCATCAACAGCCTTCGGAGATGGAACTATATACATAGAAAAACTACTAAAAAACTCTAGACACGTAGAAATTCAAATTTTAAGTGATAATTTTGGAAAAACAATCCATCTTAATGAAAGAGACTGTTCTTTACAAAGAAGATTTCAAAAAATTATTGAAGAATCTCCTTCGCCTGCTCTCACACCCGAAATTCGTAAAAAAATGGGAGATGCAGCCATCAAAGCTGCAAATTCTGTAGGATATGTGGGAGCGGGAACCGTAGAATTTCTTCTAACCAGTAACGGTCTTTTTTATTTTCTAGAAATGAATACAAGATTACAAGTTGAACACCCTGTAACTGAATTAGTAACTGGAATTGATTTGGTTCAAAAACAGTTTGAGATAGCTTCTGGATTGCCAATAGAAGTTAGTCAAGAAAATATTTCAATTCAGGGGCACGCAATCGAAGCGAGAATTTATGCCGAAGATCCAGAAAGTGGTTTCCTTCCTTCGACGGGAAAGATTGAGACTTGGATTCCACCGGATGGTCCAGGCATTAGAGTGGATTCTGGAATCAGAGAGAAAGATGAAGTATCAATAGATTTCGATCCAATGTTGGCTAAATTAATTGTTCACGGTCCAGACAGGAAATCTGCGATAAGAAGACTACAAACAGCCTTATCAAATTTCATAGTTCTAGGTGTCCGGACAAATATAGGATTTATGCAAGATCTAATTTCAGATCAATCATTCTTGATTGGAGATGTAGATACCGATTTTATTAAAAATACTGAAACAACCAATCTTGAGAAACCAAAAATTGATGATAAAATTATTGCATTATTTGCATCAGCATCAGATTACATCGGGATAAACAGAAACACTTCCACAACGTCAAAAAATAGCTACAATGAATTTAATGATAATTATCAAAATCCTTTTCATATCTTGAATAGAAATTTTCCTTAGGTGTAATTATGGACTGGACAGTAGAATCAAACTCCGATAGATACTCTATCAACTTCAAAGATAATTCGGGAATCATTCATATTTCAGAGATTACAAAGAATGGAGAAGTAACTTCCAGTCCAGAAATTTCATTCTCAAAAGAAACAAAAAATGGTAGAATAGATATAGAAATGGAAGGAATTAAGAAATTTTTTCATGCTGTCAAATCAGGAGATATGTGGTGGATTCATTTTGAAGGGAAGGTGTATACGGTTAGCTCTATCGAATCAGGAACATTATCATCTGAAGAAGCTGGTGGATTAACCGCTCCCATGCCCGGCACTATTCAACAAATATTAGTGACAAAGGGACAAAAAGTTCGTAGTGGACAAACACTAATGATACTTGAGGCAATGAAAATGGAGCATAAGATAAAGGC
>DAJW01000081.1 GCA_002496485.1 Euryarchaeota archaeon UBA36 | reverse complement strand
ATGTATTGGATGGAAATGACCCTGTACACGAAATGATGGGTCCATTCATCTATGAAGTAACGACTACTAGAGAAATACTAGATTTTGATTATGATTTACAGACGATTACTTATTCGGAATATGATGTTTTTGAATGGTGTGAAAATTGCACATGGATAAATGAACAAAATGAGCCGATTAATTCTGTATCGGGAAATACTAATATCACTCAAGTAAATATTCTATGGAATACTCAAAGGATTGGTGGAATGAATACAGGAATAGAATTTGGCGAAATTTTCGCTAAGGGGATGTTTACGATGGAAATGATTCGTTTTGACCTAGAGAATAGAATACCTAGTAGACAAGCTGGCGTATCATTGGATGAATTTATGCGATCTCAGGGTGGTGGTAAGTTTGGCAATGGGGATGCAGAGAAGATGATATTAGCTACACACTTCTCAGAACAGTTCGGAGATTTATATGATGAAGATTCTTTCTCTAATTTCGATAGTTTCAGTGCAATTACAGAAAATCGTACAGGAATTGATTTATCCGATTTAGACTATAATAGTATTTTAAAACCAGCATTATATAACAAAAAGGATTCAAATGGTGTTTGTATAGCAATTACGTGTGAACTTGGCCCATTTTTCTTCAGTAATATGGGGGAGCCAAATAGCATAGTAACTGGGCAGAGGGCTGAGTTATATGGATACTCTGGAGATTATGAAGAATATTTAGATTGGATATTGTATGATTTAGCCAAATCTGAATTTTTGAGTTTCGATGGTGGAATAGAAATTACAAATCAAACTGAGGGATTATCAGATAGATATGCCCAGTTAATTGGGAGGGCGATAGATGAAGATAAGTTAATGAATTTATTTTTCAATGAAAGTATAGGTATATTGACGACATTTGATGTCAGTGGAATTGCCATTCCGGGGTTAGTTCTTGGTTTACTAATACCATTACAATCTGGTAGCTTAATTTCTCCAATGGAAAACTATAGCCTATCATTTCCTGATGTTCTAGTTCTTGCTCAGTACGTAGAAGGTTGGGTTGGAACAGAAATTTTGACCAGTCCAGCTTATGAATTTGAGGGGATATTAGTAGGTCAAGCAAATGATTTGTCTGCTGACGATTGGTGGCATCAGGCATTTGGTGGGAAAGATCCATTAACTGGAAATTATATAGATATTGGACTAAATATAGGAGATTATGCTGGAATGTCCAACTTAAATGCGCAGGAAGCGAATTATATCCTTAATGACCCACAAATCGGAATAAAAAGTAGTTTCGCAGCATCATTCATGTATGGCGAGTTCTCTGGATATTCTCTTCCAGATGATGAAGGCAATCAGGACATTTGGGATGATGAAAAGGTTTCAAACCTCTATGGAATTACTATTGATGAAGCTAAGGCACTTAGAGGTTGGATGACCGATTTCTACTACGAAGTTGTTATGCCTGCACTACTTACATTTCAAAGTGGAGGTACTACTGCTTACACTACTCAACCTGTAAATAATTGGTTATATGGCTGGAGTGATGCGGTGAATGAGGCCTTTAATCGCTTTCCTTGGGTTAAATTAGAGACTAATGATACTTATTTTGGATCCGGCGGAATTAGCACTGGCGATAGGTCGGTATATGTAGTCAGCACAGGTGGCGATAATGTAGGTCAACAGTTAGCTCAAGGATATATTAATTCGGACGGAGATGGCTATTGTGATTTTAAGCTAGATGAAAATAATACTCTAGCTGAAATGATAAATGAAGATTTAGATGGAGATGGATTGCTTGGAGAGAATGAAGATTTAGATGGAGATGGAATTCTTGATATCGATAATGAAACAGCTGGACTGTACGCTTGTGCTCCTGGTGAAATTTATGGAATTACAGAATTTCTTCCTTGGCGGGCCCCTCATAAGGAAGCTGCTACTATGAATTTATTATCTAATCATGTAGGAAATACCCTTACTAGCCTAGAAGGAACAGTTGGTTCATATGTAGAAAATCCTGATGAATCATTCGATTTGAATCTAATTGGCTACGCAATAGCAAAATCTGAAGTTATTGGAGATACAACATATAAGAATATAGATATGATTCAACACAGAATAAATCTAGACCCAGCAAGTAATCAAATTCAGGGAAAACTAACCAGTACAGGGACATTTGTTGATGCGATTCCTGGGGCGTTACCAGTTTATTTGGGAGCTGATTTAGATTTGAAAGTTGAGCCAATATCAACGGCAATAATGTATGGAGATGTAGAGGTTACATTTTATTTGGATACAAGAGGAGCTGGTGCAATGAACCCAGATTTCACTAATGGTGAAGATGTAATACCGGTTTTTGAAATTCATACCTTCACAGAAATTAGTGATGATCAAGCTTCGGATTTTAGGGATGCAGTGACAGATAATCTAGGTCCCATGGGATGGAGTAATTTTGGCGGCAGTGTCGGTGGATCTCTTACCTTAATTTCAATTGTCACACTTGTTTTCTATGTTCTCGGAATTGGTTCTATATTATATGGAGTAATCCTGAAAAGGAATGGACAATCTATGGATGATATTGTAATCGATGAAGTTTCAACCTCAGAATCTGAATGATAAGTGACAGGAAATTTTACTATTGTAGAGTTTTTGGTCACTAAAGTGAGGCTCAAACATATTGACAGGATGAAGGCTATTGCAGTCCTGTGCATGGTAGAAGTACATACTGCTGCAATTATCCCACCTAAGGGGATTACAGTAGGACATCCAGCTGCATTTGTCGCTGCTGCTTTCGGTGGAATGGCAGCGCCAATGTTTGTCACTATTTCAGGTTGGGCGATGTATAACAGTGCCAAAAAAAAGAAAGAAAGGAATTATTCAACTAAGGATTGGGTGAATTGGATTTTTCCCAGAGTTGTGATACTTACATTGAGTCAATTACTAGTAAATTTATTTTTAAATGTCAATAATGGTGGTAGATTTGAATGGCATACTCCGGGAGTACTAACTCTACTGGCTATATCTGCGATTTTAGCCCCATTTTTGATAAGATTATCTTTATCATTTAGAGTTGCATTGGCATTTATTCTTGCCTTTTCTCCGATTTTAATTGGAGAAATAGCCAGTGATCAACTTAGTTGGTTTGAAAGAGTCTCGTCGGAAAATTGGTTGATTTGGATTGAAAGACTATTATGGAATGGCACCTATCCACTATTTCCATGGTTATTTTTTAGTATTCTGGGGACAATTATATTTGACTTGTCAGATTTTCCTAAAGCTAGAGATGTAGTTATTACTATTGGACTATTTACGATCTTCATAACTATTGCCTATTCCTTGGTTTCGGAAAGAATTTGGGCCTTAACTAATGGTGATGCTATACTTACCTTTTTTCCCGCTAGTATGCCTTTCTTATTGGTTTCAGGGACTATAGTTATACTAGTTATGAGAATTTTAGAGGGTGATGAACTATCAGGAGGAAGTCCGCGATTTGGTGAAAAAATAAATATTATTGAGCCGGCAGGTAGATTGTCACTAACAATATATGTGTGCCATTTTGCAGTATTGGGCATAGTGGCGATTATTGTACAGGACATGCCTAGACTAGACCTAATACCTGCATTTATTTTCACGATAGGACATACCATAATTTGGATTCCTCTTGCTCAAATACATGAGAAAAATAAGATTAGAATATCACTAGAAAATTTAATCAGGATTCAATCTGGAAGATAGTCAGTAGTCCAGGAAATTGGCCCGTACCATTTCTCACTATTTCCATTAGATGAATGGATTCTAGCATAATATGTAGTTCCACAGCAATCTAATCCAGTAAGAGTCGTAGAATGATTGCCTACATTTGTTGAACCAATAAATTGACTATTTTCCCATGCCAGTTGATTATTCCCCCCATCATTCTCTCCATAGAAAATTGTTAGAGAAATATTTGTTCCATTATCATAAGTTTCCCAATTTACTGTAGCTGAATTAGGTGATGATATGATTGGAGAGCTTAAATTTCTCAGTATGCTATCATACTCAAAATAAGTACTCCTTAAAGGATCGTCGACCCAGACGGGCAGGTGACTTAATTCATCAAATGTTGATTGAGTAATTGGGAATCCCCAAGCCTGATGATATGGGGCCAAATTAAAACCTGATTTAGTTGAGATATGAATTACCCATGCATTATATTCTTCAATATCGTTAGAAGGTATTTGCTCTTCAGGTAAATCATAGTATACTTTTAGGGCTTCAGTAATAGGGGTCCAACCCCAGTTTTCTTTGATAATTAAAAATGTCTCCAATGCAACCCAGACTGACCAGTTTGAGATATTTGAACCATCATCGAAATATTCCCTAGTTCTAGCTTTTCTATTGTTTATTTCTAGTGCTCCATGGCCTGAAATACCTACTAATTCTTCCATTAGATAAACACTAGCGAAGTTACATCCTGTTTCAACTGTTCCAGGAAGTGTGGAAGGCATCCATTGATGATTATGCCCCAATTCATGAAACATTCCCCAATCCCCATTCTCGCTCATATATGTGAAATTAACTACATCTGGGACACTTAAATCGTGTGCCATGAATGGATATCCTGAATGCATCCAACCAACTGAAATTTGTGCATCAAATACTGCTCTTTCAATTCTAGGCCATGGCAGGAATCCGTATAGTTCATGTTCCATAGATAAGGCTTGATTCCACCAATGCATCAATTCATCGGGATTTTCAAGGTTTCTAATTTCATGACTAGGGACTGTAAGTATGAATAGATCGCTACCAATTTCTGCCCAAGGTGCAGGATGATATCTGTATTGATTTAACCATTGAAACATATCTGTTTGACCTAGAATGAAGGTGGGTGATTTAACCGCATTGTCTATGTTAACACTGAAATTCCCTATAGTTGAACCTGCAGGTATGGTAATATATATCTGACCGCCAAAAGCATTTCCTACCTCTGTTGAAATATTATCTATTTCCCACCATCTACTAATTACAGGGTGTCGGTGAATTTGATCTTTGTTCCAAAGTGTATCTGTGTGTGCCCCTATGAGGACCTTGGTGCCTGAAGTTACAATGTCGGGTTGTACTGAAATTGTAACTATTTCTCCTGCAGCGGCATATAATCCTGTAGATATACGAATATCAGCTCGAGGATTCGAATACCCGAAATTACTATCTAATCCACTTTGATTCCCATCAACTATGATAGTTCTAGATATCCTAGTAGCATTATCTGGAACCTTGCCTGGAAATTGTTCGTGACTTGGATGAGGTATCAATTCTTCGGCGGGTAGTTTGAGAGTAAGTGCTGATTCAATTCTAATTAGGGAATCTGCGACCGGATCAGCTCCAAAATTATGTCCTACATCTTCATATAAAGATCCATATTCGATTACCGTCCATCCCGATAAGTTAACTAATTCTCTAAGTGGATTCCAGAATTTATCGAAATCCAGTGAAATTACATCGGTACATAGTGAAATAGTGGAGTCTGCAATCTTTGATTCTTCTTCCGTTAATTCTTGAATATCTAGAATATGGTTTGTCAATGCATTGATGGCGAGTTTTGGAGAATTCAGAGAGTGGGGAATTGATGACATATCTATTATATTTCCACCAATTGTGTTTGAAACGAAGAGTCCTGTGGTTTTGGCGATTTTATTTCCCGGGAAACTATTGGATAAATCTGAGTTGGAATATGACCAATACCAAGAATGGCCACCCATAATTAAACCGCCGCCTGAGACTAGAAAGTCTTCTATAAGGGAATTATCTCTAGCATCATGTCCATTCCAAAATTCATCAATTAGACAATCTACTTCGGATAAATCATCTAAAGATATTGATTCTTGTACATTATGTCCATCATTCTCCAAATCTTCTTTGTAATGAGACAGTCCGGAACCATATGAAATTCCAATTTCCGCCTCTTTACCACAAACCCACTGCACTGCTTGTAATGAAAATGTCAGTTCTTGGGTTGTATGTCCTCCACTAATCCAGCTTTCATGACCATAACCTAACATCTTTCCTCTTCCAACATGACTTGCAGAAATTACTGGATTCCCAATTTTTCCATCATCTCTAGATGAGATTCCAACGGGAAAAGACCATTTGCCAACGGGTAAAATTGTAGACGGAAGGCCGTTCCAATTTGTAACTTCCATGCCCCTTATTATCTCGGATTGATCTGCAATCAAATCATGAACTGCGAGCCAAAAGCTACTATTAGCAGAGAAGCCAGAAAAATTAACCCAGATAAAGTACTCATCCCAGTCTGAACGTTCAATTGGAGTGCCAATTATTGTACCATTATCAAATAGACTCAATCCATTGGGCAGTGATGGTGATATCTCCCAAGTACTACCATTCGGGGCTGAGAAATTTGACCTCATTAAGAATGAATTATTGGACGCTATTGCAATTTCATCTAATGGCCACGATATTGAAATTGTATACTCGATTACTTCCAATGAAAACTGGAAATATGTGGATCCGCCTGAGTTATTTGCCCAGATTGTAAAATATTTAGTATTCGATTGTAGAGAAGGTTTTCCAAAAATAATTCCGGTTTCATCATCAAAAAATAAGCCAATTGGAAGATTATTATTTATTTCCCATGAAGTAGGATTTCCACCATCCCAATAAGGAATAATGGGTTGAACATCTTCATTTATCATAAATGAAAATTGAGAATTTCCATAAGATAAATTTTTTGTTCCGATATCTATTATCTCGAATGAAATGTTGGTAGAAACAGTCCCAGCACCATTAGAACCTTGAATATTATACGTAATGAAATTCTGAATTTTAGTAGGGATACCAATAATTTTACCTTTTTCTGAAATGATTAGTCCTTCGGGTAAATCGGGTTCTGATATCCAAGTATTAGGATTTGGACCAATTATTTGTGGATTAATTTCTATTGCCTGCCCAATTACTAGAGATTGTTCAGTGAAGTTGTATTCAATATTGAAAATTTTTTCATCTGATATTGAAATTGTGATATTTTTACTGATGTATCCGCCAGAATTTGATGCAATAATTGTATGATTTGAATTTCCTGAATTTTGAGGGATTCCTTGGATTTCCCCACTTTGAAGTAAATATAATCCATATGGAAGTTCTGGAATAATTGAATAGAATGTAGGAATTCCACCTTCTATAGTAATATTATTCGAACAAGTATTATTCACGGTACATTCCAATATTGAAGGAGAATAAGATATTGAAACTGGTTGTTTACTGGTAATTCGTATTGAAAAATTAAATGATGTTGATCCCGCAAAATTAGTAGCTGTAACAGTATAATTTTTGGATATCGATTCGACGATTGGAATGCCTGAAATAACTCCAGAATCTAAATCCATGATTATTCCCTCTGGAAGATTGGGGGATATAGACCATGATGATGGTCTATCTCCTAAGAAGCTGGGAGTAAGTGGTTGCATTTCTGAATTGATTTCTAGAATTAACTCAGAAACGCCCATTTGTAGGTTTTTTGGACTATTTATCTCTCGGCATGAGTCTGTATCAAATATCTCACTCAAAGAGCAATCGTTAGGAGAAATTTTCACTAAACACCCACTTTGAGATGGGTCATCTTGGCAGTTTATTATTTCATTATTTACTTCTAAATCTTCATCTTTGACATCTCCAGTAATACTAGTACATCCTGGAAGAAGGAGAATTAAACATAACATTACAGCGCCTAAGGGTTTTGTATTCACAATCTATCGATTAAACGCTCAGATGTATATGTTGCGGACTAATCTAGTCCTGGATAGGCTGGACCGGGCTCAAAACAATAATTAACTGTTTGAAAATTACTCTTAAAACTCATAATATCATTCCTAATATTTTTAGGAGATTCTTTCGATATTAATGCCCTTGAGAAGAATTTAGCAATATCTTGCATTTCATCAGTACCCATGCCCAATCTCGTCAACTCGGGTGTTCCTAATCTGAGTCCACTTGGAGATAGAGCCTTTGTATCTCCTGGTAACATATTCATATTGGTAATAATCCCAGAGTCCTCTAATATTTTTGCAGCCTTTCTACCTGCACCTGAATCTTTTTCTCCATGTCTAGTTACAACTTGATGGCTTTCTGTATATCCTCTATCTTCTGCCAATACATCAAATCCTTCGGATGCTAAAGCAGATGCCAAGGCCTTAGAGTTGGCAATTATGTCACTAGCATATTTTTCACCAAACTCCTCAAATTCTAGTAATGATATTACTTTTCCAGCTACATGATGTAAGTGATATGAAGAACATACCCCTGGAAATATTCCACTGTTCAATTTTCGATGGAATTTCTCATCTTCTGATTTGGATAGTACAAAACCACCTTGAGGCCCAGGGAAGGTCTTATGACTACTTCCAGTCATTACATCAGCCCCTTCTCCTAAGGGATCTTGAAATTGTCCACCTGCAATCAGCCCCAAAACATGTGCAGAATCATACATTACCTTTGCATCAACCTCATGTGCAACATCGGCCAGTTCTTTCATAGGAGTAGGAAATAGAAAAACTGATTGCCCAAAAAGAGCTAGGCTGGGTTCAGATTCTCTGATTAATTTTGCAGAAGCATCTATGTCTGGCTCCATCCGATCCTCATCCCAAGGATAAGTAATCAGATTTAGGCCTCTTACTCCAACTCCGCCCATTCTGGCGTGAGAAATATGCCCTCCATCAGCAGTAGAAACAGCGGTAATAGTGTCACCGGGTTTTGTTAAAGCCTTCAATGTACCAATATTTGAGTTGGTTCCTGAAGTTGATTGTATATTCGCAAATGTACAATTGAAAACCTTCTTCGCACTAATTATTCCTAGATCTTCGATTGTATCGAAATCATCACATCCTTGATAATATCGTTTGAATGGAAGCCCTTCTGCATAACGGCCATGTAAATCTGAATTACAGGCCTTTCTGACTAATGGACTGATTATATTTTCACTTGCGATCATCGGTAAGCTGTCTCGATAATGTCTACCTGAATTTTCTATTGCCTCTAGTGCCCTAGTAACTGACTCCCTAGTACCCATGCATCGGCTGATGAAAGGAAGCTCATGAGTGTTGGGACTGTATGACCTCAAAAAAAATCAATGAAGAAAATTGTGAAAAAATTCAAATTAAAGTTGATAAAAAGATGGCGCCGACAGCAGGACTCGAACCTGCGACCTGTGGATTAACAGTCCACCGCTCCACCAACTAAGCTATGTCGGCCCATCTGTCGGCTAACACATCCATTCATCAAAGAATCGGAAGTCAGTTGTACTCATTAGATAATAATTTAGCCTTAGTTTTCTCGCCACCAATGCCACTATACCCCCCTATTCTCCCATCTGAGCGTATCACCCTATGGCATGGAATGACTACTGGATATGGATTTTTTCCGCATGCATTTGCTACGGCCCTGTATGAATTCGGATTTCCGATTAGCTCGGCAATTTGTTTGTAGGTTTTTGTTTGACCTTTTGGTATTTTCATTATCTCATTCCAAACCTTTTTCTGGAAATCTGTGCCCTCAATTTTCATTATATCACTCCCATTCAATAGTTCCGGGAGGTTTGTGTGTAATGTCATAAACAACTCTGTTAACTTGACCCTTCAACGAATTAGTAATTTCGGTACTAATTTCTTGCAATAAGTCATGAGGCAATTCAGAGTATTTTGCTGACATTCCATCTATACTTTTTACTGCTCTAACTACTATAGTTTCCCCGTGGACCCTAACGTCTCCATGGACTCCGACACTTCTTACTGGCAAAAGACTGGCAAAATATTGCCAGGGTAAATCACAGCGTCCATTTTTAGCTGCTTCGTCAATCATTGTTTCCACAAGATGGCATGCTGATCTACATGTTTCTACTCTTTTGGGAGTAAGTTCTCCTAGAACTCTTACCGCCAATCCAGGGCCTGGAAAAGGTTGCCTCTCACTTGATTTTATTCCTATTTTCCTTGCAATTTCTCTTACTTCATCTTTATAGAATTCTCGTAGAGGCTCTATTATTTCTAGACTTATTTCATCTGGAATTCCACCAACATTGTGGTGAGATTTTATTGTATCTCTTTCACCCCCTCCTGATTCAATCCAATCTGGAGCAATGGTGCCTTGGATTAGATACTTAGCTGAACAAGTGTCTTGTTCTTTCTCGAATACTCGAATAAATTGCTCTCCGATAATTTTCCTTTTTTCTTCTGGATCAGTTATGCCCTCTAGAGATTTGAAAAAAATGCTGGACGCATCTACTACCTTCAAATTTATTCCCATTTCAGAAAACATCTGAGATACTTCAGTAGATTCATTTTTTCTCATAAATCCAGTATCGACATAAATGCAATTTAGTAAATTCCCTAATGCACGATGTGCTAATACTGCTGCAACAGTACTATCAATTCCGCCTGAGCAGGCAATAATTGCTGTATCATCAACAGTAGATTGTAAATTCTCAATTGCTTCGTCGATTAAGACTTGTGTTTCCAATTTTTCACGACCTTAATGATTCATCGTCGGAAATAACCTGATTAGTCTTTGATTTCCTCCAATCAATTAGTCTGTTGGCTAGTTCAGAATTTGATTGTGAAAGTATTTGTACACTTAGAACAGCTGCATTATCTCCCCTATCTACGCCGACACATGCTACTGGAACTCCGGGTGGCATCTGAACTATGGATAGTAGACTATCAAATGGAACCTTGCCACCTACTGGAACTCCAATAACTGGTAAATGAGTCATAGATGCAATCACTCCTGGTAGAGCAGCCGAAACTCCTGCCATACCAATGAATACTTGACATCCATTTTCTATTGAAGATAGAATTACTTCTTCGAGGTATTTTGGTGCCCTGTGGGCAGAAGCTACTCTCACTTCATATCCTATTCCAAACTCATCTAATATTGCAGTACATTTTTCACAGATTGGTAAATCTGATTTAGAACCTAGTATTATACATACATCCATATGCCTACGGGTAGCATTAGGTTCAAATGCATGACGCTTGAAAGTTTTCTCATTCTTCTTCGAAATTATGAATAAAATCGATAGGCCATTCTATTCCAACTATGGGAGGTGGCTGGGAAAGAATTTCGTCTAATTTTCGATTTTTTTCGTGGTTATCGTGAAATGGATCTTGAACGAATCCGGACTTATGAATATAGGCTACTGACAGAAAATCTATACCTTTTCTAGAAATTCCAGATATAACCACCTCGCCATCTATACAATCAGCCCTAGCTAGAATTTTTTTTGACCAAGAAACTGATTCTACTTTCCAGTGGGATTCTAAATTTCCCGTCCAATCCTTGGAAATTATTGGTAATAAAAAACGTGCGGGCGGAACTAGAATTATAGATTGGACATTTTGTACAGTACGAATGTATGAAATCCAAAAAAACAGGTATGAAATCCAACCAATTCTCTGATCAATTAGAATATGAGATATAAAAAATATAAATCCAAGAGAAAAGAAAGACCAATCAATAGGAAGAGTAAAAAAATTATTTTGAGACATTGGTTGATTATTCCTTGAAATTAATAGAGGGAGAAATATCAAAGACCATGCAATAGTGAAAAAAATGGAAGAAAAAAGGCGATCATTAGGAGTCTGTCCGGCATATATCAATGGTACAATTGTAATAATTAGGAAAAATGGAGACCAAGCCAATGGCCGTAATAAAGACCAAACTAGTGGCTTATATCTTTGCCTAATCCACCCGAAATTTCCTATCTTGGGAGTAGAACTCACCCATGATTCGGGCGGTGAAAGCTCTCCCTTAATGTAATCAGGTGGAAATTTTTTATCAATTCCCCACCATTTGGGATTACCGGATAGCCAATTTTTATCCTTTTGCGCTTCCATAATGTTGGGGAAGGTATGTGCCTATTTGACTGTATTATTCTTGAGGTCGAGAAGGATGCCTAAGAACTAGATTCCTTGCAGCCCAAACTTCATCGACTCGCTTAACTGGAGTAGAATAAGGAGCAGAAGCTACTAGCTCTGGGTCTTCAGCTAAAATTGCATGGAAGTCTTCTGCGAATTTATCTAAGACTTCTTTGGACTCAGTTTCAGTGGGCTCTAACATCAGGCACTCAGGAACTATTTGAGGGAAATATAGTGTAGGAGACATATAACCGTAGTCAAGTAGTCTTTTTGCTATATCCTTGCCAGTTATCCCATTTCGTTCTTTAAGTGGGGTCATGGAGAGTGTGAATTCATGCATAACTAATTCCGAATTAGCCCCTTCTGTGGGCATAGCATTAATTTTTGATTTGGTATCCTCGCTGGGATTCATAATCTTATGTCGTAAATAATTTGAGTTTAATACAGCATGCTCACTCATTTTTTCTAGCTGTTTTCCATATCTTCGGTAAAATCCCCATGCCCTGACTACTGCACCTGCATTACCATTCCATTGCTGGACTTTTCCTATACTAGAATCCCCTACATCCTTCCAAAAGTACCAATAATCGCCATCTAATAATTCGGGGTCGGAATCTACTTTTTCTCTTCTTCCAGCTATTGGAGTTGGTAAAAATTCTGCTAGATGACTCTTAACACCAATTGGCCCACTACCTGGTCCACCGCCGCCATGTGGTTGACTGAATGTTTTGTGAAGATTGTAGTGAACTGCATCAAATCCCATAATACCTGGATTAGTTTTTCCCAATATTGCATTGAAATTAGCCCCATCATAGTACATTTGTCCCCCGGCAGAATGAACAATATTTGCCGCTTCTGCGATTTCTGTTTCAAACAGCCCTAAGGTAGAAGGATTGGTAATCATCATGGCTGCAGTATCTTCGCCTACTGCGGCCTTTAGGGCATTTAAATCTAGTCTACCATCAATTCCACTGGGTATTTCTATTATCTCATATCCGCACATTGAAGCTGAAGCTGGGTTTGTACCATGCGCAGAATCCGGAACAATCACTTTATTTCGATTAACTTCGCCATTTTTTCTATGAAATTCTTGGATACATCGTATAGCTGTGAATTCGCCCTGTGCTCCAGCCACTGGCTGCAAAGTAACTTGATCCATTCCAGAACATATTTCCAGCATTTCTTGCATTTCAAAATATATAGCTAGCAATCCTTGAACTTGATTATCAGGCTGAAGTGGATGAATTCTATCTATTCCTGCAAGTTGGACAATTTTTTCATTCAACCTAGGATTATGTTTCATCGTACAAGATCCCAATGGATAAAATCCAGTATCTATGCCAAAATTTCTTTTCGATAGCCAAGTATAGTGCCTTACTAGCTCCGGTTCACTAGCCCTAGGCCATTTTGGGAGTTTTTCCCTTCGTAGTGATGCGGGAACTTCTGAAAGTAGCTCTTGTGGTGGAATTGCAGGTTTTGGCTGAGACCAGCCCGTCCCTTCTGCACCTCTAAATGAGAAAATATCACTCATCTTTTGTCACCAACCATTCTGAAATTTCTTTTGTAAGTAGCTCTATATCGGACTTTTTGGTTCTTTCATCAACCCCTATTAACAACATGTCACTCTTGTTATCCCACCATCTTCCTAAATCAAAACCCCCTAGTATCCCTTTCGAGTCTAGGAATTCCAATAATTCTGAGGCATTTCCAGATAGTCTAACAGCGATTTCACGGAAATGGGGTGAATCGGGATATGCAAGTTTCAACTCATTAATTGAAGAAATTTGACTTTGTAAGATTCTCGTATTTGCTGCTATTCTCATAGATAATTGATTCAGTCCTTCGGGCCCCAGTAAGGCCATATGTATTGATCCCATTAGGGCTATGAGAGTCTCATTAGAACAAATGTTGGAAGTTGCTTTGTGCCTTCTGATATGTTGCTCTCTGGTTGAAAGTGTCAATGTGAATGCCAACTTACCATCAGAATCCCAGGATTGTCCAACGATTCTACCTGGCATCTGCCTCAAATACTTCTCTGTACATGCAAAAATTCCGTATATTGGTCCACCGCCTGTTGGCCCTATTCCAAATGGTTGGCCTTCGCCAACCACTATATCTGCACCCCAAAGTCCTGGAGGTTGGATATGCCCTAGAGAAACTACATCTACGCCAACAATTAAACAGGTATCTTTTCCAATTATTGATTTGAGTTTCACTAAACCTGAATCTAAAACTCCAAAAGAATTTGGTTGTTCCACATATACCGCACAAGACCCATTAGCAATTTCTGCACTCTGGATATCTAACATCCCATTACTATCATGCTTTAGAAATTTAATTTCTATTCCTGCACCTTGTGTATAATTCTTGATTACTGAAAGTCTGTGTGGCGGTACATACTCAGAAATATAGATTGTATCTTTTTGAGAAGATTTGCGATTATGGACTCTGACAGCACACGTAATCGCTTCGGCTGCAGAAGTAGAAGCATCATACATTGAAACATTGGCTACTGGAAGTTCTACTAATTCACTAATCATGGTTTGAAACTCCCACATTGCTTGGAGCATTCCTTGACTTACTTCTGGTTGATAGGGAGTATAGGAAGTAAGGAATTCACCTCTAGTTGCCAACATAGGAACCATACTGGGAACATAATTTCTAGATAATCCGGCAGATAGGAAGCTTGGGCGATCATCTAAACATATATTCGCTCCTAAAATTCTATTTGCGTCGGCCCAAATTTCTTCTTCCGTTTGCGGAAGGGGTAAAGGTAGCGGTTCCTTTCTTCTTACTTCTTTGGGAATATTAGAAAACAAATCATCAATCGAATTTAGGCCAAGTTCATTCAGCATCTCTTTTTCTCTACCGAGATTGGGCAATTGGTCGACCATTTTACTCCTCCTAAGCAATTACACGGCTGTTGCTAAACTGAATGGGCTGTAAACTAGTTAATAATTCGTCACACATGATTATTACCTTGTTGTTTCTAGCGGGGCTACATGAAGGTTGCGATAACATCAGCTGACTCCTTTGTTGCACCATATATTTCTGAGATGCTAGGGGACTCAGCAGTCAATATTTCTGACGAAATGGTAAAAGATCAGACTACCCTAGATGCGTTGTTATCGCCATGTAAAGCCTTAATTCACATCAATTCTAGACCTGTAGATACTAATGTCGCTAGAGATAATCGTGAGTCTCTGATTATAATGAGGGAGGCGGCAAGACCTATTTTAGATGCCGTGGATAGGCATGGAAGTATTCATCTAATTATTATTGGAACTCTGCGAGTTCATCCTCAATGGATGCCAGGTGACGATTATTACGGATTAGATTCGACTCTTGCTCCCAGAGATGTAGCAGCTGAAGGTCAGCTTTGGATGGAAGAAAATGCCTTAGAAAGGGCGGAAGCTGAAAGGCCAGTCAGCGTAATTAGAGCTTCTAATGTACAAGGAATTCCACTTTCTGGACCACCGGGAAATGGAATACTGCATAAGTGGGCGACAGAAAGTCAAATGGGCTGGATAAATGTTCCCGGAGATGGTTCAAATGTGAAGGACTTGGTTCATGTTGAAGATTTAGTGAAAGTCATAGAATCTGTTTTATCCAATCCACCCCCAACCAGAGAAAGTTTTGCAGTGGGATCAGGGAAAGGAATCACAATGCAAGAGTTGGGCGGAATTTTTAATCAGAAAACTGGTTGTGATTTGGAGTTGAATCAAAGCGAAAGAGAGGAAGTATGGGGAGTTACTGATGCTTACTTCTTAGAGTATAGGTGTGGATTTAGACCTTCTATTAGTCTTGAAGAAATGATTGATGAAGCATTTGAAGGGGCTGGTTACTGAGTATTCAGAATGAGTCTTTTTCTTATAGAATTCCAGTCCACTACTGATACCTGCATCTCCAATTCTAACCTTGGTTTCAATGATTCTCCATCATAGGTTTTTGGTAGCCTGATTTCTACATCTTCTAAATCCTGGCATGAGGCAATTATCGTTTTACCGCCTCTGTAGGTGTCAGATAGCCCTATACCAAACGTTCTTTCAATAGATATAATTTTTATTTTGATATGCGTAGATTGTGAACTATACTTATCCTTTAGTGAATTTCTCTCACTGAGCATCTTACATTTAATGAAATCATTATAGGCTTCTGAAAGAAGTTGATTATCGTTTTTTATACTCTTATCCGGTATATCTATTTCGGGAAGGTTTAGATTATCATAGCTTGAGTTTTCTAATTTAGATGATTCTTGGACCATATCATTTACTTCTTGATTTTCTTCTTGCTCTTTATCATCGGATGATTGTTCTAAATTTTTCAATGGAGCAGTATCATCATTTTCTTCAGTTTCTAAATTCTCAGATAGATTTATTTCTGAATCTCTAATTTTCTCGGGGTAAGATTTTGGCGATTCGGATTTTCTTTCTGAAATTGTAGCCCCCGTTACTGCAGCTGCACCTAGTCCAGCTACCGCAACTCCAGAACCACCAATTAGTGTATCAATTTTGGAATTGAATTTATTCATTTTTTTATCCCAAGCTTGTCTCGCGGGACCTTGTAAAACAAATGGAAGTTCTTGCACTTTGTTTTCAAATGCTGAATTGGCGAATTGTACTGCCTTTTCAGGGGGTAGTGACCCTTCAACTACTCTCTTTTCGAAGTGTTCCATTGCTAAATCTATCTCTGATAATAAAATGTCCAGTTGAGAATCGGATTGGTTCACTCCTTCTTCATCTGATTTTGAAACGGATTCCATTTTTATTGTTCCAGCCCCTACCCATCTTCTTGTTCCCAAAGGTGGGCCACCTGAATTTGGTGGTCTAGTCCAACCACCTCTATACCAATCATTAGTTCCGTCTTGAGATCTATCATCTAAACTCCATGAGGGGGCTCCTCCGGAATTTGCATTGTAGAAGTAAAGAATACTCCCTGCATTATTTTTGAACCATGGTTTTCCATTAATTTCATTGTTTTGAATTTTGTAAATTCCATTATATTTCGGTAATGAGTGCTCTGAAACTAGGATATTTTCTCCATTATCGAAAGAAGATTTACCTTCGGAATCAACTAAGGAAATTAACTCGTGAAAATCTAGTAAACCCGAAGAGTCTTTGTCTAAAACGGAAAAAACGCCGTCTATTATGGCATCTGGGGCAATTTGTCCTGTAATGGAAGAAATTGCAGTCGAAAACTCTGATTTGGAAATTGAGCCGTCACCATCTAAATCATATTTTGAAAAAAGGGATTCTGCGGATATTCCTCTTTCTATGAGAATAGATCTCAAATTTTTTAATGCGATTGATTGGATTTTTGACTGCATGGGCTCACTTCGTAACGTGACAACCGGTTTTCAGCAATGAGGTTTATTCTATTTTGATTCTTTTTGGGATTTTAATAATAATTTGTTTAATTCTAGCGAATGAATTCAAAAAACTAACATTTAATTGGTTTCATCTTACAAAAAGGGAGTCTTGGTAATTCTGCACTGAATTCTTCGTTTTTTACTTGATTGAATCCAAACCTCTTTCAAATTTTCTGATTTTTCGATGTATGCCATCGCAATTCCGGAATTATTTAGGCTTGGAGATGGCGCACCGCTTGTAACATAACCAATTAGATTTCCATCGAGAGATTTGCCATCGAAAACAGCGTGACCTGGTCGGGGAGATGGCCCCTTCTCTTCGCAGATGATACCAATTAATCTCGAGGAAGATTTGAGGAATTTTACAGTCTCTTCTTTCCCGATAAAATCATGATTTAGATTTAATCCGAAAGGTACCGAGGTTTCAATAGTATTTCTATGGAGAAAATTAGTGGGTAATTTTTCTGATTGATTATTCTTTAAACCCGGCCAAATAAAATCTTGGCCTGAAAGGAGATATCCTTTTTCTAGTCTCAAAGTATCTCTTGCTCCCAATCCTACTGGTTTAGTGACAATTTCGGAGAGTTCTATTACCGTCCTCCATAGTTTGCATGCATCGTTAGAATTTAGGAAAATTTCGAATCCTCTTTCGCCAGTATATCCAGTACCTTGAATCCAGCCACTTATTCCCAAATCATTGGATGAAAGTTCTTGGCATCTAAATCTGTTAACAGCATTATTTTTCCCTAATATTTTAGAAATTACATCTGGAGATTTTGGTCCTTGAATTGCAATGATGCTAGTATGAGAGGATTCATCTACTATTTTTATCTGATTATCGGAAGATATTTGTGATTTTAGCCAAGACTTCATGGGCCCTATCATAGAGGCATTTGGGACTCCAAGAATTTCATTTTCTGATTTAATTGCAAAAATCATATCATCTATAATGAATCCATTTTCATCCAGAAAATGAGTGTACCCACAAGTTCCAACTTTAAAATTATAAATATCTTGAGTAGTAATTTGATTTAACCATGCTTTGACATCGATCCCTATAAATCTAAAAAAGCCCATGTGAGAAACGTCAAAAATACCGCAAGAAGTTCTTGTGCTAAGATGTTCGTCTTGTATTGATGAATAAGAAATTGGTAACTCGAAACCATGGAAATCAACCATCTTTGCTCCTAATTTGATATGCTCTTCATATAATGGAGTACGTATTATATTCTCCCTTCCCATAGGTATTCCAACATGGATGAGGTAAAAAATAGTATGCAATCATTAAATGCAATAGTTTAAATAACTCAGTCTGTACTTTACAACCAAGGGTTGATTAGATGAAAAAGGTTACTGCAAGGCAAAAGGAATCAAATATCGCCATTAATAATTCTACTAATTCTAGTAAATCAATTACTACTAGCTCTAGGCCCTCTAGAGGTCGAGGAACAGAAATTATCGCGGGCAAATGCAAAATCTGCGGTGGAAATTCATGGGAATCAAATCAAGTA